>JBCDID010000309.1:0-4749 GCA_038749355.1 Pseudomonadota bacterium
CGCCTGGGCTCCGAGCATCGTCTCCGGATCAAGCGGGTTGCCCATCTTGATCTTCTCGACGCGGTCGATGGCTTTTTGCATAAACTCGTCGTAAATCGAGCTTGCAACCAGCGCGCGTGACGGACACGTGCAGACCTCGCCCTGGTTCAGCGCGAACATCACGAAGCCTTCGATGGCTTTGTCGAAGAAGGCATCATCCTCGGCGCAGACATCCTTGTGGAAGACGTTGGGCGACTTGCCGCCCAGCTCCAGCGTGACCGGGATGATGTTCTCGGACGCGTACTGCATAATCAGCCGACCAGTGGTGGTCTCGCCGGTGAAGGCAATCTTGGCAACCCGGTTGGATGAGGCGAGCGGCTTGCCTGCCTCCAGCCCGAAGCCGTTGACCACGTTCAGAACGCCCGGGGGCAGGAGGTCGCCGATCAATTCGGCAAAGACCATGATTGTGGCCGGGGTCTGCTCGGCCGGTTTCAGCACAACGCAGTTGCCCGCCGCCAGGGCGGGTGCAAGTTTCCACACCGCCATCAGTAGAGGGAAGTTCCAGGGGATGATCTGGCCCACCACGCCCAGCGGCTCGTGGAAGTGATAGGCGACGGTGTCGTCGTCGATCTCACCCATGGTGCCTTCCTGGGCGCGAATGCAGCTTGCGAAGTACCGGAAGTGGTCAATCGCCAGCGGCAGGTCGGCCAGACGCGATTCACGGATCGACTTGCCATTGTCCCAGGTCTCGCAGATGGCGAAGAGCTCGAGATTGTCCTCCAGAACCTGCGCGATCTTCAACAGGATGTTGGACCTCTCGGTCACGCTGGTTTTGCCCCAGACGTCGGCGGCAGCGTGCGCCGCGTCCAGCGCTGCCTCGATGTCCGCTGCATCCGAGCGTGCGATTTCACCAATGACGCCGCCGGTCACCGGGCTGGTATTCTCGAAGTACCTGCCGGATTTGGGCGGCGTGAACTTGCCACCGATAAAATTGTCATAGCGCTTGGCGAACGGCGACACGTGAGTGCCGGCGTCCATAAGGGTCATGTCATTCATTGTCTTTTCCTCCGTCTGTCGTTGGTGGTCTATCCGCCAGTTTTCTGGCTTGTCTTTGGATCCGAGACCGCCGTTTGCGCCCCGCTCGCACCATTGGCGGGCCTGAGCAGCGGGATGCCGGCGTTCTCGAGATCGTCCGTGCTGAAGGACTGCTTCACTGGTCCGGCGGCGTTGAACCCGGTATTGATCGGAACCACATCGGGTGATGCCTCGACCGCAGCGCGCTGAGCACGCTCCGCCTGCAGCAGTTCAGCAAGTTTGGGGTTCAACCCGTCACCGGGTTTGACAGCCATGCTGTCCAGTTTCAGAAGCCAATCCAGTCCGCCAGCCACCGTTCTTCTCCACGCAGGTCAGTAACAAGCCGGCGCTGCACGGAACCACGTAGCTGGGCATCCACACCCTTAAGGCGACTATCACTAAGCGCAAGTAAATTCCGACAGTTTCAATCGGGTAACTTGGCCGCATGTATTGAGCACTCTTCGTGATTGCGTTGATGCGGCAGGCTCTGGACGGCGCTCCGGTGGGCCGCATCGGATCATGTTGGAACGTGGCCGAGCCCTCGGGGCGGTATGCGTCGAACCCGAACATGGCTCCTTGGAAGTCTCACAGACCCCGGTAAAGCAGTCCGTACGTCGTGCACTGCAGACTCCGCCCGGAGTGGCGGCAGGCGAAGTGTCATATGTGCCCGGGCTTTTTGGATTGGCGTCCTAAGGTCGTTGCAAGGCCTGCTGGTTTACTATCCAAGCGCCGTCGACGCGACGATCCCGGTTCAGTACCGGGATCGGTTGAATGCCAGGTACACCACCGCACCGAGCAGCAGCGCCGCCATGGCAAACCAAGTCAGTGCGTAGGCAAGATGCGGATTGCGGAATTTGACAATAGTCATCCCGCCGCGCGGCCATGCATCCGGCGCCGCCGCGTGATCGGCATCGATGAAATAGGGACGCACATGTTGGAGCCCGGCATGCGCTGAGAGGGCGGCGACATCCCGGGAGACCCAGCGCCCGCTGGCAGGTTCATTGCTTTCCAGCAGGGTGCCGCCCTCCTCCGTGATCCGCAGCAGGCCCGTTACCTTGAGCGGCGCATCCGGACTGACCCAGTGAGTTCTATCGGTCCCGGCGGGTACAAACCCGCGATTCACCCAGACATGGCCCATCTGCAGACGCATCGGCGTGAGAACCCAATGCCCAGGCCCAAGCTCGGTGATCGCCTTCACGGTGACGGACAGGTCATGCCGAAACGTGCCAAGGATCCTGACGCGCAGATAGGCGTGCTCCGCTGCGCTGATCTCGCCCGCAGGCGGGGCGACGGGCTCGCCAAACGCGCGGGTTTCAACCGCTTCGATCAGGTCCAGTTTCCAATGGAGCCGCTGGACCTGCCAGACACCAAGCCCCGTCAGCGTCGCGAAGACAACGAAAGCCAGGCAGAGGAGCAGCGCATCAAGCCAGGACAGACGGCGCGGCCCGGGCAGACCGGTCACGGCAGGTTGCGGGCCCGCTCGATCAACTCGTGGGCGGGCATCATGTTCTCGTGCAGGTGCAACATCACCCATATCGATCCGGCGAGGATGATGATCAGCACCACCGCCGTGAAGATCAGGGACATGGCCTGCCAGCCATCCTCCGCCCCCAGCGTCACGTGCAGGAAATAGTAGACATGGACGAGGATCTGCAGCGCGCCGAGGCCGAAGATGATGAAGAGCGCCCAGGCGAGGCTCATCTCTACCTCTGCCAGCACAATCCAGAACGGGATCACCGTCAGCACCACCGCAAGGACGAAACCGATCAGATAGGACCGGTACGAGGCGGGCGCGTCGTGGCCATGGTCGCTCATAGCAGGACCCCTGTGAGATATACGAACGAGAACACACCAATCCAGATCAGATCCAGGAAGTGCCAGAACAGACTGAGGCACATGATGCGGCGCCGGTTCTCGGGTATGAGCCCATGCGCACGGACCTGCAAAAGCAGCACGCAGAGCCAGATGCAGCCCGCCGTGACGTGCAGCCCGTGCGTGCCGACCAGTGTGAAGAACGACGAGAGGAACGCGCTGGCGCCAGGCGTCGCGCCGATATGCCAGAGATGGGTGAACTCGTAGAGCTCGATGCCAAGGAACCCGAGCCCGAACAGCCCCGTGATGACCAGCCAGACAACCATCATGCGCACATTTTCCTGCTGCATGTTGATCACTGCGAACCCATAGGTGATGGACGAGAACAGCAGCATGAACGTCGCAACGAGGATCAGCTCAATCTCGAACAGGTCCGCGGGAGACGGACACGCCGCATAGGTCTGACCCACCACGGCATGAACTGCGAACAGAATGCCGAAGATCAGGCAGTCGCTCATCAGGTAGAGCCAGAACCCGAGCATGGTGCCGGTCTCATGTGCATGATGGCCGTCATCATCGTCGTGATGATGTGCATCCTCGACCACGTGAAACTCGTAGGCAGGGGTCGATTCGTTGAACGCGCCGTCCTTGTAGGCCTCGTTCTCCTCCGCGAACCCGGGATTATCCTGCGTTGCCATTACTCAGCAGGCTCCGCGAGGGGGCTGAAGCGCGCGGTCTCGATCCTGCGCACCTCGTCCGCCGGGACGTAGTAGTCGCGATTGTAGTTGAACGTATGAACGATGCCGTAGGCCAGCGTCGCCGCGAAGGTCGCGATTGCCAGCCACCAGATATGCCAGACCAGCGCGAAGCCCATGACGGTCATGATCGCCGACATCACCACGCCGGTCGCGGTGTAGTGCGGCATGTGGATCGGCACGAACCCCTCCGTCTTGGGCTGGTAGCCGTTCTGTTTCATGTGCCACCACGCATCCAGTTCGTAGACCCGCGGGGTGAAGGCGAAATTGTAGTAGGGCGGCGGCGAGGAGGTCGCCCATTCCAGCGTCCGGGCGTTCCAGGGATCGCCGGTGGCGTCGCGCAGCTCCTCCGTGTGCCGGTCGCGGATCGACACGTAGAGCTGGATCATGAAGGCCAGGATCCCCACCGCCACGAACAGCGCACCCACTGCTGCCACGACGAAGTAGATGCCGTAGAACGTGTCCTCGAACTGGCTGATCCGCCGGGTCACGCCCATCAGCCCCAGAACGTAGAGCGGCATGAAGGCCAGGTAGAACCCGATCAACCAGCCCCAGAAGCTGACCTTGCCCCAGAACTCGTTCAGCTTGAAGCCGAAGGCCTTCGGGAACCAGTAGTTGATGCCCGCGAAGATCCCGAACACCACGCCGCCGATGATCACATTATGGAAGTGCGCCACCAGGAAGAGGCTGTTGTGCAGCACGTAGTCCGCAGGCGGCACCGCCAGCAGAACCCCGGTCATGCCCCCGATCACGAAGGTCAACATGAAGCCCATGACCCAGAGCATGGGCACCGTGAACTGGATCCGCCCCTTGTACATAGTGAAGAGCCAGTTGAAGAGCTTGGCCCCCGTCGGGATCGAAATGATCATCGTCGTGATCCCGAAGAACGAGTTCACATCCGCGCCCGCACCCATCGTGAAGAAGTGGTGCAGCCAAACGATGTAGCTGAGGATCATGATCACGCAGGTCGCGTAAACCATGGACTGATACCCAAAGAGCCGCTTTTTGCAGAAGGTCGGCACGACCTCGGAAAAAATCCCAAAGATCGGCAGCGTCAGGATATAGACCTCTGGGTGCCCCCAAATCCAAATCAGGTTCACGTACATCATGGGGTTGCCGCCCATGTCGC
>JBCDID010000310.1:0-4743 GCA_038749355.1 Pseudomonadota bacterium
CCGCCAAAGACCGCCACAACGACACCCGTCACGACGGCCATCTTGGGCAGGGTCCGCGTCAGGGTCCAGGACACGGTCAGCGAAAGGGCGATGGCGATCATGAAGAGCGCTGTCGCCAGCAGAATCGGCCCATTCGTGCCCTGTGCTGCCTCCGGCCCCGCCAGCGAGCCCAGAAGCCCTGCCAAGGCCGGCATCTCAAGCAGCCGCTCGCCATATTGGAACACGAGGAAGAAAACGCCGATAGGGCCGATCTCGAGCACGAACTTCAGGACGGGATTGATGGGGCGTTCAGTCGTCATGGCGCAACGTTTACCATAGTGGCGGTGGAGGTCACGCGTTTCCGGCGTGCTCGGGCAGCCCATGGACGGCCCAGCGGAAACACAGGAAGGACAGAAATCCGAAGCCTGCATATCCGCCGACCAGGGACCACAGCCCGCCATCGTAGCCCGCACCCACCAGCCAGCCAAAAGGCAGCGCGATCAGAGTCGATATGCACCCGACCAGGGCGGCGCCCATACCCGCCATACGGCCCAGGGGCTCCATCGCCAGTGCGTTCAGGTTCCCGAATCCTATCCCGAGGCAGAATAGCATCGGCGCCAGCCAAGCTAGAAACGCCCAGAACGGCGGCACACCGCCAAACAGCAGCACCGGCGCCAGAAAGATCATGGCGCAGCCGAAATTGCTCACCAGTGCCCAGCGCGTCAGTAGCCGCATCCCAAGCCGCATCACGAGCCTCGAGTTCACCAATGACGCCGCCCCAAAGCAAAGCGCCCCCGCAGCGAACCACAGCGGAAACCACGCGCCGGTCGCATAGGTCTGCTGGAAGATCTGCTGCGACGCGCTCAGATAGCCGATGAATGGGGCGAACATGAACCCGATGGAGAAGGTTGCACCAAGGGTCACACGATGGCTCAACGCCTCCCGAGCACCGCGCCAGATCACTCCCGGGCGGAAAGGGCGCTGGTCTGTTGGTGCGAGCGTTTCCGGTTGGCGCAGCCAGTACCAGGCCAAAGTGATCAACCCGACCAGCGCCAGGAACCCAAACGTCGCCCGCCAGCCGAACCCGTAGATGATCCCCTGCCCGATGGCGGGTGCCACCATGGGCACCAGAATGAATACCGCCGTGATCACCGACAGGATCTGCGCCATGGCCCGGCCCTGATAACAGTCGCGGATCACGGCCGTCGCGATCACCCTCGGCCCCGCAGCGCCCAACCCCTGCAGCACCCGCCCCACCAGCATGACCGTGAAGTCCGAAGTCCAGAGCGACAGCAGCGTGCCCACGAGGAAAACGCCGTAACCGATGAAGATCACCGGACGTCTGCCCAAAGCGTCCGACAGCGGACCTGCCAGCAATTGCCCTGCTGCCAGCCCGAGAAACAGCGAGGTGATAACCAACTGCCCATCGTTCTGACCGGGTGCCGCCAGCTCACGCGCGATCTCGCCCAATGCCGGAAGCATTAGGTCAGTCGACATCGCGACGATCGATGTCATCAGCGCGAGCAGCGCGACGAATTCAACGCGCGAAAGTGGGCGTTCGGGTACACGCATAGGGGGGCATTCGGTCAGAGTTCCACAGAAAGCAAGCGGGATTTAACCCGCTGCTACCCAAACTCAACGAGAACCGCACCAAGGGCGATGAGAACGAGGATCAGGCTGCGCAACGGGCCGATCTTCTCGCCGAGGAAGAACCAACCCATCAATGCGCCGAAGATGACTGAGGTCTCCCGCAATGCAGCGGCCTCCCCTACCTTGTCTAGCCGTGTGGCGAGGAAGACCGACCCGAAACTGATCCACGCGATCACAGCACCGAAGAGGCCCCGGCGGAACAGGCCCCTCAGGTCCTCCGCCCGGCGCCACCGGCGGCCCAGCAGCGGGGCGAACAGCACCACCTCCAGCAGGAAAAACCACGCGATGAAGGTGAACGGGTCTTGGGCGAGCCGGATCACGTAGGCATCCAGCACCGTGTAGACCGCCGTAATCAGCCCGGTCAACACCGCCAGCCCGATGGCTGCAGCCAACGTCGACCGGTCGACGGTTGCGGTACGCAGGTTGTAGGCGGCCAGTGCGAAGATCCCTCCGGACAACAGGCCGACGCCAGCCCATTGGCCCGGGTTGAAGAACTCGCCGAAGACGAAGCCTGCGAACAGTACTGTCGCCAAAGGGCCCGTGCCGCGCACGACCGGGTAGACCGCCGTGAACGCGCCCCGGGAATAGGCCATGGCCAGCAGCCATTTGTATGCCAGATGGACCAGCATCACGCCCGGCATGAGGATCAGCATCTCGACGCTCGGAAAGGGTACGAGGAAAAGTACCACCGGTACCGCAATCAACGACACCCAGACGTCAACGGCGCCGCGGGTCAGCCATGGATCGTAGCGCCCCTTCTGAAGCGCACCGAGTGCTGCGTGCATGACGGCAGCCAAAAGCGCCAGCGCGAGGGCGGCCTGCTTGCCCGCCTCGGTGCCTTCGATCGCGATGACCCAGTCGCCCAACATACCATACCTGCCTCAGGGGTTGGGTGGGCGTGCAACCCACCGCGCATGCGCGCCGCATAGCAGCCGCCCGCAAGCACGGACAGCCCGCAGCGCGGGTGTCCCTCGGATATCAGGTCCTTGCAGAAGGGCCCCGGGCACGAATGGGCTTGCAAAGGTGGCAGCTCTGCTCTTTGCTGCGCCGCGGAACGGAGGGTACATGACCGCTGCCGCTGCGCTGATTGCCGAGGACATTCACAAGAGCTTCGGGGACCTGCATGTCCTGAAGGGGCTGAACATGCGGGCGGCGGAGGGCGACGTGATATCGATCCTTGGCGCGTCGGGGTCCGGCAAGTCCACCTTCCTGCGTTGCCTGAACTTCCTCGATCCGCCGGATAGCGGGCGGATCGTGCTGGGTGGCGAGGAGGTCGTGGTCCGTGAGGACCGAGGTGGCGCTCGCCGGGCCGACCCCGCGCAGATCCAGCGCCTGCGCCAGCAACTCGGCATGGTGTTTCAGAGCTTCAACCTCTGGACCCACATGACAGTGCTTCAGAACGTCATGGAAGGCCCGGTCCAGGTGTTGAAGCGGCCGTTCGACGAGGTCCGGGAACTCGCCATGGACCTGCTCGCGAAGGTGGGCATTGCCGAGAAGCACGGACAATACCCCTCGCAGCTTTCGGGCGGGCAGCAGCAGCGCGTTGCCATTGCGCGGGCGCTGGCGATGCAGCCCAAGGTGCTTTTGTTCGATGAGCCGACATCCTCGCTGGACCCTGAACTCGTGGGCGAGGTCCTCCGCGTGATGCGCGACCTCGCGACGGAAGGGCGGACTATGATCGTGGTGACCCACGAGATGGGTTTTGCGCGCGAGGTCTCGTCGCGCTCGATTTTCCTCCACAAGGGCCTCGTCGCGGAAGAAGGCCCGCCGGAGCAGGTCTTCGGCAACCCGCAATCCGAACGTTGCAGGGCCTTTCTGGCCAGTGCACTGTGACGCCTGACTGAAACACAAAGAGTCATCAACAGGGAGAGACGTGATGATGAAGCTGAAGACACTGATCGGGGCAGCGGCGCTCGCCGCCATTTCCGCAACCGCCATGGCCGATGGCCATGCGGTGCGCATGGGCACCGAGGGCGCCTACCCCCCGTACAATTTCATCAATGACAAGGGTGAGATCGACGGGTTCGAGCGCGAGATGGGCGACAAGCTCTGCGAGCTCGCGGGGCTCGAGTGCACCTGGGTGAAGAACGATTGGGATTCGATCATCCCCAACCTCGTGTCCGGCAACTACGACGTCATCATCGCGGGCATGTCGGTAACTGCGGAGCGCGACAAGGTGATCGACTTCACGCAGCCCTACATCCCGCCCTCGCCCTCGGCCTATATGGCGCTGTCTAGCGCCAGCCCGGATCTGGCGGGCGGTGTAATCGCGGCGCAGGTGAACACGATCCAGTCAGGCCATGTAGCCGCCTCCGGTGCGACGTTGGTGGAATTCGCGACCCCTGACGAGACCATTGCCGCCGTGAAGAATGGCGAAGCCGATGCGGTGTTTGCGGATAAAGACTACCTCGCAGCCTTCGTGCAGGAGTCCGGCGGTGAGCTGGTTTTTGTCGGCGATGACGTCGCACTTGGCGGCGGCACGGGCCTCGGTGTGCGCGAAAGCGACAGCGAGTTGAAGGAGAAGCTCAATGCCGCGATCACTACGATCAAGGCGGATGGCTCGCTGAACGAGATGATCAAGAAGTGGTTCAACGAGAACCCGCCGGTCTGGCAGTAAGTCTCGACAAGGGGGCATCACGTGCGCGAGCGCACTTTGGATGACACCCTACGCGGCGCTCTGCCGCAAAGCTCCGTGTAGGGTGCATCCATGATGCACTCTGCTCGCAAAATGCCGGTCTGACATGTTCGAGCACTGTGCCGATCCACAATCGCTCGAAGGTCTGACCTGGCTTGGGTGCTACCTGACCACACCCAAGCACATGTCCTTCTGGGCCAGCTTTCTCACCGTTCTGGGGTTGCTGGCCGCTGCTGTCCCCCCGATCATGATCCTCGGACTTGCAGGCGCGCTGGCCAAACGATCTGCCCTCGCACCCATCCGTTGGCTTGGCAGCCTCTACACCACCATGGTCCGTGGCATCCCAGACATCGTGTTCTTTCTGTTCGTGCCCATCGCGCTCGACCAGCTGATCGAGTACATCCGCCACAAGACCCTCTGCCCGGAGGTCACCGCCCCGATCTGGCAGGGCAATGACTTCGTGGTCTGCGCCGCCGCCA
>JBCDID010000311.1:0-4690 GCA_038749355.1 Pseudomonadota bacterium
CGCCGAAGGAAAACGGATTGAGCCCGGTATGTCCGCCGAGATCGCGCCCACTACGGTCGAGAAAGAGGTCTACGGCCACATCAACGCTACCGTGCTTTCGGTGGCGCCCCTGCCCGCCACGCCCGAGGGCATGCGGCGGGTTCTGCAAAACGACCAACTGGTGGAACAGCTCTCCCGCACCGGGGCACCCATCGAGGTCCGAGTTTCGCTCACTGATGATCCGGCCACCGCCACAGGGTTCGCGTGGTCGTCGTCGCAGGGTCCGGTCTCCGGCGTGAACGCGGGCACGCTTCTGGAAGGCAAGATCATCATCGAAGAACAGCCCATGATCGATCTGGTCGTCCCGGGCTTGTCGAAGAAACTGGCTCTTGCGCTGGAGCAGGACGGCTCCTGATGTTCGGCCTCGGCAGTCGCGCGCGCACGCCCTCGGTGCTGCAACTGGAGGCGGCGGAATGTGGGGCCGCATCGCTGGCCATGGTGCTCGGTCATTTCGGCAGGTTCGCGCCGCTGGATGAGCTCCGCACGCTCTGCGGGGTATCGCGCGACGGGGCCAAGGCGTCGTCGCTCCTGAAAGCGGCACGGACTTTCGGCCTGACCGCCAAGGGCATGAAGGCCGAACCCGAGCATCTGCGCGACATGAAAGGCCCGATGATCGCCTTCGTGAACTTCAACCACTTCCTTGTGGTCGAGGGTGTCTCGGGCAACCGGGTATTCATCAATGACCCCGCGTCGGGGCGACGGACCGAGACGCTGACCGAGTTCTCCGACAGCTTCACCGGGGTGGTCCTGCTGTTCGAACGCGGCGATGAGTTTCGCGCAGGTGACACGCGGCCGCCACTCATCCCCTCGCTCATCCGGCGGATGCGAGGTTTTGGCTGGGCGATCCTGTTCGTTTTTCTCATAGCGCTCGCGCTGGTCATCCCGGGGATCGTCGTACCTTTGTTCTCGCAGGTCTTCGTCGACTACGTGCTGGTGCGCTCGCTGGACGATTGGCTGGTGCCGTTGCTGATCGGCATGGGGATCACCGCAGTCGCACGGTTCATCCTGATCCGCGTGCAGGGCATGGCCATGCTGCGGCTGGGCGAGGCGATGACACTGTCCACCGGGCGCGACCTGTTCCGGCATATGCTGCGCCTGCCAATCTCCTTTTTCGATCAGAGGTTTTCCGGCGAGATCGCCGACCGCGTGCGCCTGAACGAGGGGCTGGTGGGTCTGCTTACGGGCCAGCTTGCCGGTGCGGCATTGAATGTCATCACGGCGAGCCTGTTCCTGGTGGTGATGCTCAACTATCACCTCTGGCTGACTGCGGCCGTGGCCGCGCTGGCTGCCGTGAACGTGGTGATCCTGCTGGCGTCGACAAAGATCATGTCCGAACGCTACCGCAAAATCTCGATCGAGAGCGGCAAGATGATGGGCGCGCGGGTCGCGGGCCTCAAGGATATGGAGACCTTCAAGGCCTCCGGTGCCGAAGACATGCTGTTCACCCGTTGGACGGGCTTGTGGGCAAACGTCACCAATGGCTCGCAGGCGGCGGCGCAAGCGTCCGCGTGGATCTCCCCGCTGCCCGGGCTGATCTCTGCCTTCATCACGGTTCTGGTCCTGATCGGCGGCGGTTACGCGGTGATGCGCGGCGAACTCACGCTGGGCGAACTTGTGGCTTTCCAATCGCTGGCGGCCTCGTTCGCAGCACCAGTTGTTGGGTTGGCGGGCTTCGGCGCGGAGCTCCAGCAAGTCCGGTCGTTCACCCAACGGCTGGACGACATTCTCGAGCAGGATGTCGATCCCGGTTTCGCCCATGATCGCCCGGAGACCCCGGATGCCGTTCCCATCGGCTCAGTCACATTGCGGGATGTGTCGTTCGGCTATTCGCCGCTTGAAGACCCGCTGATCGACGGCTTGAATATCGAACTGAAGCCAGGGACCCGGGTCGCGCTCGTCGGTGCGTCAGGCTCTGGCAAGTCGACGGTCGGGAAGCTGATCACCGGGCTGGCAGAACCCCGCTCCGGCATCATCGAGGTGGGCGAGCGGGCGCACAGCGAATGGGCAAGATCCGCTTTGGCGGCACGGCTTGCCTATGTGCGCCAGGAAGTCGTTATGTTTCGTGGGACGGTGCGCGAGAACCTGACGCTTTGGGACGACACAATCCCCGAAACCGATCTGATCCGCGCCGCGCATGACGCCCAGATCCATGCGACCATTGCGGCCCGGCCCGGCGCCTATGACGCCGAGATGGCGGAGGGAGGGCGCAATTTCTCGGGTGGCGAGCGTCAGAGGCTTGAGATTGCGCGGGCGCTTGCGACCAACCCCTCGGTTATCGTGATGGACGAGGCAACATCGGCCTTGGACTCAGTCAGCGAGCATAGGGTCATGGAGGCGATACGCCGCCGCGGCACCACCTGCATCGTCATTGCGCACAGGTTGTCGGCAATCCGGGATTGCGATGAGATCGTCGTGCTGGATCGCGGGCAGGTGGCCGAACGCGGGCGGCACGAGGACCTGATGGCCCGGCGCGGGCTCTACGCGCACCTGATCGAGGCATGAGGATGGAAGGCGCGCCTCTCACCACGTCAGGATCACCCCTACCGGATCCACTCGTGCTGGAGGGCGGCGCGCCGGTCTTGCTGCCGACAGATCCCGTGGGCTGGCAGGTCAAGCGGGGGGAGGCCGAGGTCTATCTGATCTCGCCGACGGGGCGCGATCTTGTGGCAATCGCGACCGAGGGCACGTGTATCGTGCCTTTGCATCCAGAGGCCGACTGTTCTTTGCAGATCGTGACGGCGAGATCTCTGGAACTCACACCAATGTCGACGGACCATCCAGACTTCCCGGACGCGGCGCGCGAGTGGATCCGACACACATCTGAGCAAGCGCCGGTTCAGGCCGATAAGACGGCTTACGAGGGCCTTGGCGAGACGCCACCGAACAAGCTCCTGGACCTTGTGAACGCCCATATGGCGGCGCTGGGCATGCTGTGCGCACAAGCGCGGGAAGCTCAAGACAGCGAAACGCTGGCGCGGCTGAAGGGATCGGCCGACAGTTCACACCTGCTTGGGGACAGCGTCGGTGCGATTGGGGAGATTGCCGCCGCGCTCAAGGTCGACACGGCTGATCTGAAGGAGCCCCCTCTGGCGGCCGGTGTGTCCGTGCCAGCGCTCTGCCGTCTCTCCGGACTGCGCGCCCGCGAAATCCTGCTGGAAGCAGGCTGGCATACGCGGGACCATGGGCCCCTTCTGGTGAGACTTGCGGAGAGTGACGCCGACACCGGGCTGATTGCACTCCTCTGGGATGGACGGAGTTACCGCAACAAGGCCGGGGCGCGCCTGACCACAGTTAGCGCGGAGGCCTACGAACACATCGCCTACACCGTTTCGGCACCACTGCCCACAAGGGTCAAAGGGCTCTGGTCGCTGGCCTTCCACATCATGCGGCAGGGCAACCGGCGGGATGCCGTGATGTCGGGGATTGCCGCGGCCATCGTCGCTTGCCTCGGGGTCCTGACGCCCATGGCGACGGCCTGGCTGCTTTCGGACATTGTGCCTGCCGGGATCCCGGGGCTGCTCTTTGGTGTCGGGGTCGCGTTGGCAGCGGCAGCAGTGATCTCGACTGCCCTGGGGACAGCGCGGTCGCTGGCTACCACCCGGATCGGAGGACGCGGCGCGACTGCGTTGAACGCGGCCTTGACGGACCGTCTGCTGCGTCTGCCGGTCGGCTTCTTCAAGGGCTACGCTCCCGGCGATCTGAACCAGCGTATTCAGAACGTCGAGCAGATGCGCCAGCTTGCGGTATCCGTGGTCATGAGCGCAGGGCTGACGGCTGTCCTGTCCGTCGTCTACTTGGCGGTGCTGCTCACCTATGACGCCAAGCTGGCGTTGATCGGGATGGGGCTGGTGGCAGTCTACATTCTCGCCGTCGTGCTCGCGCGGGTTCTTCAGATGGAGGCCGTCCGCGAGGCGGCAGAGCTGGACGGCGAGATCGCGGCGCTAACCTACGAGACGCTGGACGGCATCGGCAAGCTACGGGCCTCAGCGGCGGAGGAACGCGCCATGGACCGCTGGCTGTCGGTCTATCGGCGCGAGCGCGCGGCGGGCGTCCGTGCAGGACGGGTCTCGGTCAACTTCGGCGCGTTCGCGGATGCCTACCAAACCATGACGCTAATGATCCTGTTTGGCGGGGCCGGGGCATTGGCAGCGGCAGAGGCACCCGCGGGCATCTTCATCGGTTTCCTGGCCGCCTTCGGATCATTCCAGGGCGCATTCGTGGGACTGTCCGAAGCCTTGTTGCAGGTCTACACGGCCCAACCCCTGATCGAACGGGCCAAGCCGATCCTGGAGGCTGAAATCGAAGCGGCATCCGGACAACAGGACCCGGGTGCGCTCAGGGGGGAAGTCGAGGCCTCGGGACTGACATTCTCCTACGATCCAGGCGTGGCGCCGATCCTGAACAAACTGGAGTTCCATCTGAAACCTGGCCAACACATGGCGATCGTTGGTGGATCCGGTTCGGGCAAGTCCACGCTGTTGCGATTGCTGTTGGGGTTCGAGACCCCGCAGACGGGATCGATACTCTACGATGGGCAGGAGCTTAGCCACCTGGACCTGACCCGGGTGCGCGGACAGATCGGGGTCGTGCTTCAGGCAAGCGAGCTGTTCGCGGGGTCCATCCTGGACAATATCCGCGGGGCATCGGACGC
>JBCDID010000312.1:0-4653 GCA_038749355.1 Pseudomonadota bacterium
CAGCTACTCAGAACAGGTGCGGGCGGCGAAGCAGCTAGCATGGCCCATCGCAACAAACCGCCTCCATTCTGGCACCTGCCGCAACGGCATGATTGACGGACTCGGTGTCTGCCCCGTTTAATCGGTTCAACGCGTACCGAAAGGGAGGACGAACATGCGGAAATCCGTGATCGCGCTGGCCTTTGCCATGGCCGCAACACCCGCATTCGCAAATGACGTTTACGGGGTCTGGGCGACCCAGAAGAACGACGAGGGCAAGTATCTGGAAGTCGAGGTGCATGCCTGCAAGGCCGACGGGGCCAAGGTCTGCGGGACGATCGTGTCTGCCAAAGGTGGCGCGAATGAAAGCGTCGTCGGCAAACCTATCATCTGGGATATGACAGCGGACGGGTCGAACGCCTGGGATGACGGCAAGATCTGGAAGGCCGATGACGATGAGGTCTATGACTCCGAGATGGAGTTGAACGGCAGTACGCTCAAGGTTTCCGGCTGTGTGCTAGGTGGACTGATCTGCCGGTCGCAGGACTGGCCGCGCGTCAAGTAAATCAACGGTGCATCACGTCCCTTCCGGGACTTTGGATGCACCCTACACGGTGCCAACCACACGCGCCATGTAGGGTGCATCCTTCCCGCGCTTGCGCGGTTTGATGCACCTTTGAGTCACTTGTATTCTAGGATATCTGGCCACTTCTCGTTCGCCGTGGCGATGAACCCGTGGTGGCTACCAAGCCATTCCCTGTGCACCTTCATGTTCAGGTTCAGGTAGAGCTTATCGTCGAAGATCCGGAAGATCGTCGGATTGATCGACACCACCCGGTCCTTGGCAATCCCCCATGCACAGTAGCCACCATATTGCGGGGCCCAGCGTTCCGGATCGGCCATGAACTTGTCCCGGTTCTCGGCAGACGAGAACCACCAGACCGCATCCTTCCATTCAAACGCAAAATCCTCGGAACCCTTCACCGGGCGGCGCTCCAGATGATAGGCGACCGCATCATAGCCCTTCAGCGCACGACCGTTGACGTCCTTGTAGATCTCCGGCTGGCTCGGACCTGCTGCAAATGCAGGTGCTCCGAAGGCAAGGATCGCAGCCAGGATCAGAACAGCGCGGCGCAGCATTGGCGTCTCCAAAGGTTTCACATTCGGTCGGCGGAATTTATCATCATCACCGTCGGAGGGAAGGGCGATTTCCTCTCGCGCCAATCATGGGTTCCACGCAAGGAAATTCGCAATCAGCCGTAGGCCGGTCTCCTGGCTCTTCTCCGGATGAAACTGAGTCCCCACCATGTTGTCGCGCCCGACCATGGCGGTCAGTTGCTGGCCATGTCGCGCAGTCGCGAGACAATGGGCCGGATCCGCGGTTTTCAGGTGGAAGGAGTGCACGAAGTAAGCATGCGACCCCGGGGCGATGCCCGCCAGCACAGGGTGATCCGCGACCTCAAACAGATCATTCCATCCCATGTGGGGGATCTTCAGTGTCGGATCTTCGGGGCGAAGCTCTTCCACGTCGCCGGGGATCCAGTTGAAGCCCGGGGTCTCCTCATGTTCCAGCCCACGCGTTGCCATCAGTTGCATACCGACGCAGATCCCAAGGAACGGCGTCCCAGCGGCGACGCGTTCGCGCACAGCCTCGAACATGCCATCCACGGCCATCAGCCCATCGCGGCAGTCGAGGAAAGCTCCCACGCCGGGCAAGACGATACGGTCGGCCTTGGCAACCGCTTCGGGGTCCGAGGTCACGACGATCTCACCACCGCCGGTCTCGAGGGCCATGCGCTCGAAGGCTTTTGACGCCGAACGTAGGTTGCCCGACCCATAGTCAATGATCGCCGTGATCATGCGAGGGTGTCCGCGGGCCGGTGTGCGGGCGGGCGGAGCCATGGCGAGGGTCCTGCGCCCGGCACCGAGTTCGGGGCAGCCATCTCTGCGAGCCACAGCTCTTCTGCGCCCTCAACGGTCTGCGCCTGAACCACAGAAACCTCCTGCCAACCGCGCAGGCGCATCTCCCAACGCCGGATCTGCGCCCCTTCGAACGCGAGGATCAGTCCGATACCGTACATCACCGGTGATGCGGCTAGCGGGTTGTACATCGCGGCGGCCCCGGCGAGCACAAGGGTCGCGATCAACGTTATCCAGGCCCCATGCCAGATCACCCAGACCGGCGGCAGGGCGAGCGCAAAGATCGAGAACCCATCCGGGATGAACCGCACCTCCTCGCCCTTGCGATGCACCGTCCAGAGCCGCATTTCCATCACAGTGCGCCTTTTGTGGAAGGCACCGCATCGGCCTTGCGTGGGTCCGTCTCCATCGCATCGCGCAGCGCACGGGCCACGGCCTTGAAGGCCGCCTCGGCAATGTGATGCGAGTTGATGCCGTCGATACGCTCGACATGGAGGGTAATCCCGCCATGGGTGGAGAACGCCTGGAAGAACTCGCGGACCAGTTCGGTGTCAAAGGTCCCGATCTTGGGCGCGGTGAAGTCGACCTTCCACACCAGATATGGCCGCGCGGACAGATCCAGCGCCGCGCGCACCAGGGTGTCGTCCATGGGCAGCATACAGGAGCCGTAGCGCACGATCCCTTTCTTGTCGCCAAGCGCCTCGGAAAGGGCCTGGCCAAGCACGATGCCGACATCCTCGACCGTGTGGTGATCATCAATGTGCAGATCGCCCGTCGCCCGCACGGTCATGTCCATCAACGCGTGCCGCGCCAACTGGTCCAGCATGTGGTCGAAGAACCCGACACCGGTCTGGTTGTCATATTGACCGGTCCCATCGAGGTTCAACTCGACCGTGATCTCGGTTTCTGCCGTCTTCCGGGTCTTGGTGGCGGTACGCATGGTGGTCTCCTTTGGGGGCGCATATAGCCGTCGGGCGCGCGGCTAGCAATCCGGGACCGTCGCGCATAGGTTCGGCACATGGAGGCGAACATGACAGAGCAGAAGTTCCCCGGCTGGCACGGCACCACGATTGTTGCGGTCAAGAAGGGCGATCAGGTGGCGGTCGCGGGCGACGGGCAGGTGTCGCTGGGTCAGACGGTGATCAAGGGCAATGCACGCAAGGTCCGCCGTCTCAGCCCCGGCGGGCATGACGTCGTCTGTGGCTTCGCGGGGGCCACGGCCGACGCGTTCACCTTGCTGGAGCGGCTGGAGGCAAAGCTGGAGGCAGCACCCGGTCAGTTGACCCGCGCCTGCGTCGAACTCGCCAAGGACTGGCGCACCGACAAGTATCTGCGCAATCTCGAGGCCATGCTGATCGTCACCGACGGCAAGGAACTGCTGGTGGTCACTGGCGCCGGCGATGTGCTGGACCCGGAGGAGGGAATCGCCGCGATCGGCTCGGGCGGAAACTACGCTCTCGCAGCGGCCCGGGCCATGGCGGATCAGGACATCGATGCGGAAACCGCGGCCCGAAAGGCTTTGGAGATCGCCGCATCCATCTGCGTCTACACCAACGGCAACGCGGTTGTGGATGTGATCCAGGACAAGGCAGACTGACGCATGGAAACGCAGCGCGAGCGCCCGTTGCAGCGGACCGGCCACACGCCGAGACAAAATGTGGCAAGAATGTGGCGGAAGATCTGGACACTGCCACAATGCTGAATATTCTGCTTCGAGAGGGGTAGTGGAAGTCTGAGGGCGCGTGACGCAGACAGATCAATTTCATGCAGTAGCGCGGGTCGATCCTGCCGGGCGGCCATTGGAAGGCCGAGGTCGGCAGGCGCTGATTGCAATCGCTGTTATCAGCGGCTGGATGGCGTTGATCATCCTGATCATGTGGGCGCATCGCGGGCAGGATCCGCTGCAGCCGGCACGTCTTCTGGGCGCAGTCGGGCTCATGACCTGGGCCGCGTGCGAGATGTTTGGCGGGCGACAGGGTCCCATCTGGCCGATCAGTGCGCTCGGGGTCGCAGGCTCGCTGTCGCTGGGCTATGCGGCGGGCCTCAGCGCCCGCGCCTGGTTGGAACCCACCGACGCCATGTTCGGAATTGCAGTAATCTGCGGAGCCTCGGCAATATCGATGCTGGCCTTCCTGTTCCGGTTCCGATTGCCGGGGCTGGTGTCACCCATCATCACCTTCTCGGTCGTCTCCCTCTTTTTGACGCTCTATGGCGTGGATCAGGAAAGCCTAGCGCGGGTCGAGGGGCTGAGCCCACGCGGCATTCTCGCTGTTTTCATGGAGAGCGCCTGGGCGATTGCGGTCATCGGTGCGCTGGGCGTAGGCGCGATGGGTCTCGCGCGACGGCTGGATCTTGCGGGGGACGACTTCGGGGTCGCCTCCGCGCGGCCTCTGCATCTCGTTGGCGCTGGGGTAACCGCGCTCGTGATCGGGCGAATCCTTGTGAACCTGCCCTTCCCGTTTGCCATGATGGCCTTGGCGCTCGTCTGGGTCGGGGCGTTCTACTGGGCGCTCAGGATCAACCGGGTGGCCGTTCTGATCGCCATCCACTTCGCCATGGTGAAGCCAATGCTCTTGGCCTTCATGCTGCCGTTGGGCTGGGTCCCTGATATGACAGAGTGGACCGTGATGATGACGGTGGTCTTCGTCTTCGATCTGGCGATCTGGCCGCGGCTGCACCAGATCTCTCTGGCGAACGGCTGGACGCTGGGGCCGGGCGGGCGTGTGCCGCATGAACGGGACGGCTGGGCGTGGC
>JBCDID010000313.1:0-4636 GCA_038749355.1 Pseudomonadota bacterium
CGCATGCGGCGTCGTATGCTCACCGCCAGGGTGGACAACCCACGTCTCAGAGGCAAGAGCTGCGACGGCTATCTATGGCAGGCGCGTGCCCACGTGATCGCCGGTCTTGCCGAACTGCCCGCGCGGGCGCTCCTTGCAGGTCGCCCCGGCGCGGACCAGCCCGATCCCGGTGCCATCGTCTGCGCCTGCTTCAATGTCGGCGCGAACACCATCGGCCAGGCTGTTGCAGAGCGGGGGCTGATGACCGTAGAAGCGATCGGGGAAGCCACCGGGGCCGGAACCAATTGCGGCTCCTGCCGACCGGAACTGGCAGCTTTCCTGCTGCCTGACATGCCGAAGGTGGCAGCCGAGTAAGGAGGCCGCAATGAGCCTGTCCGAATATGTCCGTGCGATGGGGCGCGGGCCGTCACGGGCCCGTTCGCTGGAGATGGATGAGGCGAAGGACGCCTTTGCACGGATCCTTGCGGGCACGGAGGCGCCGGAAGCCGTTGGCGCGCTGCTGATGCTGATGCGCTATCGCGGAGAGACGGCGGGCGAGATCGCAGGCTTCACTCTGGCCGCGCGGGACCATATGGGCGCATGGCAGGGAACGGGTGCCGCTCTGGACTGGCCTTCCTATGCGGCAGGTCGATCGCGCGGGCTGCCCTGGTTCCTGCTCTCGGCCAAGCTGGTCGCCGGTGCGGGATATCCTGTGCTGCTACACGGTTGGAACTCCCACCAGCAGAGTACCGCCAATGTGCGCGATGCGCTGGACGGGCTTTCCATCCCAACTGCGGGGAGTCCTGACTGTGCCGCGACTGCATTGGCGCGGGATGGCATCGCCTACGCGCCGTTGGAGGCACTCAGCCCGGATCTCTTGCGGATCCTCCGATTGCGCGATGTGCTAGGGCTGCGTTCTTGCGTGAATACGGTCTGCCGAATGCTGAACCCGGCCCATGCCAAGACGATGGTGCAAGGGGTATTTCATCCCTCTTACCGCGAGCTGCAACAGGATGCCGGCGCGCTGCTTGAGCAACGCAATCTCATGGTGCTCAAGGGCGGCGGTGGTGAGTTCGAATGTCATCCGGCAAAGCCGGTTGCTTTGTACGGTCTTTCGCGCGGCATCCCATTCCAGACCTCCGCGTCGGTCCGTATCGATGCGCACAGAAAGCTAGCGGATCTTTCGAACCAACGAGAAGATTCGGCGGCGCTCTGGAGAGGCGAGTTGGCCGAACCTTGGGCCGAAGCTGTAGTGACCGGGACTGCCGCGGCCGCGCTTCTGGCGCTGGAAGCCGCGGAGGACATGGCGGCAGCGGACGACCTGGCCCAGGCACTTTGGAACAATCGCAATCCGAGTTTGGCAGCTTAGGGCAAACATCAAGTTCCCCAATCCGGGACGTTTCTTCCATTTGGTATTTTGATGTGCCCGATTGATCAACTGACTCGGTTCGCCCGGGTTCGGCCCGGGCATGCCATCCTAGTTCACTCGTGAGAGCATCGACCGAAAAGCAAGGCAAGCTACTCCGGGCGGTGCAGATCGAAGCCCGGTGGAGCGGGCACCTTCGAACTCGTCTGCTGAACAACGGGGCGAGTGCTAGGCGAAAGCCCGCCCCACCGACCATCCAGCAATCAGAACGGCATCGGATGCGCCTTGTTGGCAGCGGAGAGGTCCGCCATAGCGGCATCGCTCAGCACGAGGTCCTGCCCGTCTGAGATATGCGTCAACTGGGCCACCGTGGTCGCGCCAAAGATCGGGACACAGGGGAAAGGGCGCTGAAGGCAGAAGGCCATGGCCATGTGTACGGGATCGACGCCATGCTTGTCGGCAACCTGGAGATAGGCACGCACGGCTTCATCCAGGCGATCCGAGGCCCGCGGCGAGCCTCCCATCAACTGGTGCCGGGAGCCTTCGGGCATCGCCCCATCGAGGTACTTGCCGGTCACGAACCCTGTCGCGAGAGGCGAGAATGCCAACAGGGTGACGTCTTCGTTGTGACCGAGCTCGGCCATGTCTGCGTCATAGGGCATACGGCACAATACAGAATACTCGTTCTGAATTTCTGCAATGCGCGGGCCGCCTGTCTTCTCGCCCGAGGCGAGCCATTGACTGGTGCCCCAGGCGCTTTCGTTCGAGAGACCGAATGCCCGGATCTTGCCCTCATCAACCAGCGCCTTCAGCGTCCCCATAACGTCGTCGATATGTTGGACTGTGGTTGCACGATCCTGCCCTGAGGGGTCGAACTCCCAGATCTGGCGGAAGTGGTAGGAGCCACGGTTCGGCCAATGCAGCTGATAGAGGTCGATGTAGTCGGTTTGCAGGCGCCGCAGGGATGCCTCGCAAGCCTGACGGATCGCTGCGCCGTCCACAGGCCGCCCCTCGCGCACGAAGGAACCGTTCTCGCCTGCGCATTTGGTGGCGATCACGTATTCGCCGCGCCTTTGGGTTTTGGCGATCCAGCGACCGATTATCTCCTCGGTCAGCCCGATGGTCGCCTTGCGCACCGGGTTCACCGGATACATCTCGGCCGTATCAAGGAAATCGATACCATAGCCGAGACTTGCATCGAGCTGTCGGTGACTTTCATCTTCATCCGTGTTGGTCCCGAACGTCATCGTGCCGAGGCAAAAGGCGCTGACCTCTATACCGGTCCGGCCAAGCGTAGTGCGCTGCATGTGCTGGTCCTTTGGTGCTTGAGACAAAGGCATAGCAGGCGGCCTTCTCAGGGCAAGAGGCGCGTCGGCTGCCTCCGCTCCTACGCCGATATCTGTCGAGATGAATTTTTCATGTCCGGCCGCCGGATCGCTTGCAATCCGGCGGACACGCCGAAATTGTACTCATCAACCTGAAGAAGAAATTGTGAGACGGAGAGACCCGCATGACGCGCAGATGGAAGAAATCCGTGCAACCCGACCCTGCAGACCTCGAAGCAGTCGTGCTGCTGAACCGCACCGTCTACGGAGGTGAATTCTATCTCGAGAACCAGTTTCGCGCGGACTATGATCCGGCCCTCGATCCCGCGGCGGAAGGCGAAGGCAACGCGCGTTTCGCGCTGAATGTCTACGACCGTTACGATACCTACCTTGCGCCCTTCGGCTATGAGGTGCTCGGCGCAGAAGAGCTGGGTTTTGGGCCGAGCGAGAGCGTGGCGGGCGACACGGCGGCTGATGACTTGAACGTGTTTTACCGGGGTGGGCTCTTCCGAAACACCTATCAGGAACTCGCGGATGGATCAGTGGTCAACGTACCCGATGCGGGCGCGGTCGCTCTGGTCACAACGAACGAGAACGCCACCGGCACGACTTTGAATCTCGTGCTGCGCGGCACGGATGCAGATTTTGGCTCGGACGGAGAAGCTGGCACTGGTCCGGGGCAGGTACGCTACTATGGTCAGCTTCAGGCCCTGATTGACAAGTTGTACGAATACGCTGCGGACCCTGTGAACCAGGTGACCGAGGTGATCGTCTCGGGTCAGAGCCTTGGCGGGACTGCGGCTGATCTGTTCACGATCTACGATGGCGCAAGGTTCGATGCGCTTGCAGGGGTTGATCTTTCGGTGATCTCGATCTCGTCAGCCGGGATTGATCCGGAAACGCTGGTGCTGAAGCCAGACTTCGATGCCGGCCTGGTCGACACGACAGGAGATACGCCGGTCATCGCGGCACCCGGCTATTATACTCAATTCACCCATGATCAGGACTTCGTCTACTTCCCGGAGCGCTACGACTTCGCTCAGCATGACGCTGCGGTTCCTCTGATCCCCGCAGTCTTTACCGCGGGCGCGCTGGCTGGACTGACAGATGCGGTTCACATCGGCGGCGACGAGGAGAACCCGGCGCTGATCGAGCTCGAGACCCCTCTCGTGCCCGTGTACGAACTGACCGCGAACTTCGCCTCGTTCTTCCTGCCGCCCCACTATATGGATCTCTACGAGCTGAACGGGCGGAATCTTGCCGAGGCGCTCGACGCTGCCGGTCGAACGGATTTCGACCGGTTCATCGCACTGAACGGGCGGAACTTCGCCACCGAGAATGTCGAGAGCAACAATACGGTCAACGGTTGGGCACTGCCCGTGGACGACAGCTTTGATGTCAGCACGGAGACGGGCGATGTGATGATCCTCGGTCTCGGCGGGGATGACACGGTAACGCTGGGCCTCGGCGATGACTTCTACTTTGGCGGCGAGGGTTCGGACACGGTGGACCTGTCCGCATCGGTCAAAGGTGCGATCGTCAGCCTGAAGCTGGGATTGGTGTTCAACAAGGGCGGCATAGGAGGGCGCGACGAGTTGCTGAGCGTCGAGAATGTCATTGGCTCGGAAGGTCGGGATTGGCTTTTCGGCGACAACGGTGACAACGTTTTGGAAGGGGGAGGCAACAAGGACCGCGTCTTCGGTGGCAAGGGAGATGACATCGTCTCGGGTGGCGATGCAAACGACGTGATCAAGGGCGGCCGCGGCGATGACACGGTGATCGGAGGCGAGGGCGACGACCGGCTGTTCGGCGGGCGCGGTGACGATGTGTTTGAGTTCGATCTTGGCCATGGAGATGATCGGATCCTCGACTTCCAACGCGGGCATGACCTGCTCGACCTGTCGGCGTTCGGCTTCGCTGGCATAGAGGATGTTGAGGACGCAGCCCACCAACGCTGGCGTTCGAC
>JBCDID010000314.1:0-4510 GCA_038749355.1 Pseudomonadota bacterium
ATCACGCCGACCCCTGTCTTTGACGCGAAGATCCCGAGAGAGTCGTTCACCCAGTCGATGCGCGGTCCGATCTCCCGGATTGTATTCAGATAGACAAGGCCCGCCGCATTCACGCCGTCGCGTATGGCCTGTGCCGCAAAGAGCCCTCCGATGGAGAGCCCCACGAGGACAGGGCGGGCGGGTGCCAGTTCCTGGCAGATCCGCACCAGATCCTCGACGATCAGCGTCGGCGTGAGCTCGAGCCCGGCGCTGTACCGGCTCTCCGCCTGACCCCGGAAATTATAGGAGAGCGTCCCGAACCCCTGCTCGCGCAGCGCAGGCGCGACCTCGGCCTCCCAATGATCAGTCGTGCCGGTCAGCGCATTGACGAAGACGAAAGTCGGCTTGTCGCCCTGAGGCGTCGAATGCAGGTAGTAAAGCGCGTTCTCCGCGTCGATCTCGAGAAAGGCCATGGTTCCTCCCGTGCGTCTGTGTCGGCGTCAGCCCCGCGCGGAATGAGCCCCCTCGGCCAGCGCGCGCACGAAATCCAGCACATCGCCGGGCGATTTGCCATCGCCGATCTGATCAACGATGGCGGATCCGACGACCACGCCGTCGGCGACGCGCGCGATCTCGGCCGCCCGCTCAGGCGTCTTCACCCCGAAACCGACGCAGACAGGCAGATCGGTCGCCGCCTTGATCCGCGCGACCTCCGGGCCGACATCGCCCGCCACGGCCTCTGCCGCGCCCGTGATCCCGGTGATCGAGACGTAATAGACGAAGCCGGACGTGTTCTGCAGCACCGCCGGAAGGCGACGGTCATCCGTGGTCGGTGTTGCAAGCCGGATGAAGTGCAGCCCGGCACTGGCGGCCGGCAGGCAAAGCTCGTCGTCCTCCTCGGGCGGCAGGTCCACGACGATCAGACCATCGATCCCGGCGGATTTGGCATTGGCGAGGAACGTGTCGACGCCCGTGTGATAGATTGGGTTGTAGTAGCCCATGAGGATGATCGGCGTCTCGCCGTCATCGGCGCGGAATGCCCGAACGAGGTCGAGCGTCTTATCCAGCGTCATGCCCGCGTCCAGCGCGCGCTGGCCGGCAAGCTGGATTGACGGCCCGTCGGCCATGGGGTCCGTGAAGGGCATGCCCAGCTCGATCACGTCAACGCCGGCCGCGGGCAGTCCCTTGACCACCTCCAAGGAAACCTCCGGATCCGGATCGCCCGCCATGATGAACGAGACGAAGGCGGCTCTGCCCTCGGCTTTCAGCTTGGCAAACTTGGCGTCGATCCTGGACATTTCGGTCTCCTGTTGTTCTCGGGGCTGTCTTACCCCAACAGGCTCGGACGGCAACCAGAATGTGCGGGAAGATCAGCGCAACGGTGCCCGCCAGCCTGCGGCGAGCGCCTCAGCCTCGGAGCAGAACCATCTTTCGCCGCGTGCGGGGTTGATCCGGGTTCGCGAGTACGAACGGGACCAGGGCGCGTGGTAGATCTTCCCCCGGCTCGAGATATTGCCCTTGATCGGGCAGCCTTCAGGTGCCTCCTGCTCGCTCGCGGCCCAGATCGCAGCGCGGAACTCGGAGGGGCGCTGGAACTCTCCACGCCAGAGCCCTGCACCGGATTTGGCGGCCTCCAGTTCCTCGGCCAGGTAAAGGTCCGAGTATCGCCGGAAGGCAACGGCCCAGCCGAGCCGGACCATCTCCCGGTTGGTGTCTCGCCCACCGGCGCGGCACCAGCCGATCAAGCGGTCATAGCTGTCGCGTTCTTCGCCCTCGCAGGTGACCCTGGACTGGCCGATGAGGCGGGCCAGCGCCTCGGTCGCCTTGGTCCCGCAGGCGAAGGACTTGCCGGAGAACGAGGTGCAGGTCTGTCGGGTCTCGGGCGCATCGATGCCGAAGAGGCGCACCATCTGGCCCCCGACTTCAAGCGTGTCGCCGTCAACCAGTCGTGCGGGACCCGAGACCGTCTCGGCCCGAACACCGCTCGCAATCATGAAAGTCACCAGCGCCATCGACGCCAGCCAGAGAACCCCGTTCATGCAAAAGAGCTAGCACGATCACCGCCAGCTCACCAGCCAGGTTGACCGCAAACGCGTCCCGGAAGCGCCGCGTAGGGTGCATCCAAAGCCCCGCTTGTCGGGGCGTGATGCACCGAAGCCCGTAGGGCTAATCGTCCTTGCGGTAGAACTTTTTGTCCCGGGGCTTACCGTCCCAGCCCTGCTTGCGCGGCGGGCCATCGAAATCCCGGTCGCGACCACCGCGCCCGCGGTCATCGAAGTCACGGTCGCGGCCACCCTTGAAAGGCTTTCCACCGCCGTCACGGTCGCCACCATAGGATTTACCGCCGCCACCACGCGGACCGCCACGGTCACCACCGCGCGGGCCACTGTCTTCACGGTGCTCCCACTTGTTCAGCAGGGCGGCCTGGAACACGTCCCGACCAATGACGCCCTCATTGCACCATACGGTGTGGAAGGTATCGTTTTCTCCGATCTCCTCGACGCACATGCGCATGGAACCGGACTTCAGGACAACGAGGTCCCCGATATGGAATTTCGACACGACTGAACCTCGGATCCATGCGCGCACCTCAGCACCGTGCGGGTGTCGCGCCGCGTGTCCTTAGTCCGTTCCCAAGCCGCGCGCAATGCGCCTATTGCACGCGTTCTGGAGAATCCCGGATCAGATTTCCTGACCCAGCGCCTCCGCCACCGTGAAGATGTCCTTGTCGCCACGGCCACACATGTTCATCACCAGAAGGTGCTCCTTCGGCAGGGTTGGCGCGAGCTTCGCCACATGCGCCAGCGCGTGGGAAGGTTCCAGCGCGGGGATGATCCCCTCGGTCCGGCAGCAGAGCTTGAACGCCTCCAGCGCCTCGGTATCCGTGACCCAGACATATTCAGCGCGGCCCGTGTCGTGCAGCCAGGAATGTTCGGGCCCGATCCCCGGATAGTCGAGGCCGGCCGAGATCGAGTGGCCTTCCAGGATCTGTCCATCCCCATCCTGCAGCAGATAGGTACGGTTGCCGTGCAGGACACCGGGACGGCCTCCGGTCAGCGATGCGCAGTGCTCCATCTTCTCATCAACTCCGTGGCCCCCGGCCTCAACCCCAATGATCCGTACCTCGGGATCGTCGAGGAACGGGTAGAAGAGGCCCATCGCGTTTGACCCGCCGCCGATACAGGCAACCACCGAGTCCGGCAACCGCCCTTCAGCCTCGTGCATCTGTTCGCGAACCTCCTTGCCGATGATCGACTGGAAGTCGCGGACCATCGCCGGGTAGGGGTGCGGTCCCGCCACGGTGCCGATGCAGTAGAAGGTGTTGCGAACATTGGTGACCCAGTCGCGCAGCGCCTCGTTCATGGCGTCCTTCAGGGTCCCGCGACCGGCAGTCACAGGAACAACCTTGGCGCCGAGCAGCTTCATGCGGAAGACATTGGGGGATTGGCGCTCGACGTCGTGCGCACCCATGAAGACGATGCATTCCAGTCCGAACTTCGCGCAGACGGTGGCCGTGGCGACCCCATGCTGTCCGGCGCCGGTCTCGGCAATGATCCGGGTCTTGCCCATGCGCCGCGCCAGCAGGATCTGGCCGAGCACGTTGTTGATCTTGTGCGCACCGGTGTGGTTCAGCTCGTCGCGCTTGAGGTAGATCTTGGCGCCACCCAGCTCCTCGGTCAGGCGGGGCGCGAAGTACAAGGGCGATGGCCGACCCACATAGTGCTTCCAGAGATCATCCATCTCGGCCCAGAACGACGGGTCATCCTTGGCCTTCTCGTACTCGGCCTCCAGATCCAGGATCAGCGGCATCAACGTCTCAGACACGAACCGTCCGCCGAACTGGCCGAAGCGGCCTTTGTCGTCGGGACCGGTGCGGAAGGAATTGGGCACAGAATTTGGGGCGGCGTCGTTCATGGGTCACTCCTTGTCTGGCGCGGGATTTAGCGCCAAAATGCGGGCGCGTCATCCCAGATCGAGCTTCATTCCATGGTGTGAAGCGACAAAACCGAGCCGCTCGTAGAAACGGTGTGCATCTTCGCGGGCCCGGTCGGTGGTCAGTTGGACCAATCGGCAGCCGTCGGCGCGGGCGCGCTCAATGGCGGCTTGCATCAGGGACTCGCCTAGACCCCGGCCGCGATGCGCTCCCGAGACCCGCACGCCTTCGATCTGCGCCCGCGAAGCGCCGGAGCGGGAAAGGCCGTGGATGACCGTGTACTGGAGGCATGCGATGACCTCGGAGCCTTCCATAGCGATCATGTAGACATTGCCGGGCTGCGAGGACATCCGCGCGAAGGCTTCGGTATAGACCGGATCACCAGGCGTTTCCCTACCCCGGCCTAGGCCATCATCCGCCAGCAGGCGGGCGATGGCGTGTACGTCACTGGCAGTCGCATCCCGGATTTCCATATTCATGTTGGTGCCACGACCACTGCGGAGATACCAGAACTCAGCGGATGTTTCCGCCTTGCGGCCAGTGCCTGTCGGCACAGGCCTCAGCCGTCCGAGCCCGCCCCCACCCCCACCGCCACCA
>JBCDID010000315.1:0-4475 GCA_038749355.1 Pseudomonadota bacterium
ATCGCGCTCGACGATCTTGAACGTGTCATTGGGCTGCAACTCAAAATGCTCGATGGCGAGTTCGATCACATCCGGATCCAGTTCCACGGACGTGATGTCCAGCGATGGCCAGTGCAGGTTCAGGTAGGCCGCCGTCCGCCCTCCACCCAGACCGATCTCCAGCATCGAGCGCGGTTGTTCAGGGTAGGCGAGAGCCACCGTCAGAAACCGGGTATAGGTCACCGGCAGCGCCCGCGCGTTTGACCGGTCATAGACCGACTCGGTCCAGAACCTCTGGTTCTTGCCGAACTGCATGATCACCAGTTCGCCGCGCTCGAACACGTAGATGTTGTTGTAGAGCGACTCGCGGAACGCGATCTGATCCCCTTGCGCGTCTGCATGGCCCGCAAACCCGGTCAGCAGCAGCACGAAGCAGAGTAGGTTGCGCATCAGGTGATCCTTACGGCAGGGAGCGTCCGGCGATATAGCTTGGGCACCGCCCTCTGTGAAGGCTCAGCGATCCGTGTTCACGCGAACGCCAAGTGCGTCGAGTTCCTGCTCGATACCTGTTTGGGGTGAGGGGCGGTTCTCGGCCACGATCTGGTCGAAGCGCGCGCGCAGGGCCTGCTTTTCCTTCGCGTCCAGATCGTTCCACGGCCGCCCCTGCAAGCCCATGACCAGTGCGTAGTAGGCAATGAAATGCGGGCGGCTTCCCGTGGCCAACAGCCTTGCATATGCCGCGTCCGCGCCCAGCGACCGCACCTCCTCGGCCGTGTTCAGGCCTGCGCGCGCGAAGCTGGCATCCGAGGCCGGTCCAAGGTTCCGGATGGCCGAGACGGGTTCGGTCATTCCTCTGGCGCCAGGATCGAGATGGGCGTGCGGCGTGCGGTCTCGGCATCCCGGGCGAACGCCGCAAGCACCGCCGGATAGAGCTTGTGTTCCTGGCGCAGCACCCGGGCGGCCAGTGACTTAGGCGTGTCACCGCCCAGAACCGGCACCACGGCCTGTCCGAGGATATGGCCCGCGTCGAGTTTCGGCACGACTTCATGCACCGTGCATCCATGGACGGCACAGCCAGACGCCAGCGCCCTGGCATGCGTGTCCAGCCCCCGGAAGGCTGGCAGGATCGAGGGGTGAATGTTGATCATCCGCCCCTGCCAACAGGTGACGAACTGTTCCGTCATGATCCGGAGGTAACCGGCGCAGGCAACCAGATCCACTTTCGCCTCGGCCAGCGCGCGCCCCACCGCTGCATCATGCGCGGCCCGGTCCTGACCCGCGATCCGCCAGTCCACCGCAGCAGTCGGCACCCCGAGTGCTGCCGCTTTCGCCAGCCCACTCGCGCCCGGTTCGCTCGACAGGACCAAAGCGGGTTCGGCCGGAATGCGTCCCGACTGCATGGCGTTGACCAGCGCCAGCATGTTGGTGCCGCCACCGGAGATCAGGATCCCGACCCGGGGAAGGCTCACGAAAGCGATCCTGTGAAATGGACGCCCGGGGCATCGGTTACCACGCCAATGCGGATCGGCTCTGCACCCGCTGCGCGCAGTTCGCGGTCCGCAGCTTCGGCGTCGCGTGCGACCACCGCCATGCCGATCCCGCAATTGAAGGTGCGCAGCGCCTCGGCCTCGTCCAGTCCCGACTGCCCGATCAGCCATTGGAACACCGGGAGCAAGTCCCAGGCATCCAGCGAGATCTCCGCCCCCATGCCGTCCGGCAGAACACGGGGCAGGTTCTCGGTCAGCCCGCCGCCGGTGATATGGGCAAGCGCCTGCACGGCCCCTGATTTGACTGCGGGCATCACCGCCTGAACGTAGATCGCCGTGGGCATCAGCAGTGCTTCGCCGAGGCCGGTGTCCGCAAAGGGCGCCTGCGCGTCCCATCCCAGCCCCGTGCTCTCGACGATCTTGCGCACCAGGGAGTAACCGTTCGAGTGCACCCCGGTCGAGACGAGCCCGAAGATGGTGTCCCCCGGCGCGACATCCAAGGGCAGCGCGCGGCCGCGTTCCATGGCGCCCACCGAGAAACCTGCGAGGTCGAAGTCCCCGTCCGCGTACATGCCCGGCATCTCGGCGGTCTCTCCCCCGATCAGGGCGCAGCCTGCCTGTCGGCACCCCTCGGCGATGCCCTCGACCACCGAGGCCCCGTGATCGACCGAGAGCTTGCCTGTCGCAAAGTAGTCCAGGAAGAACAGCGGCTCCGCCCCCTGACAGATCAGGTCATTGACGCACATGGCCACCAGATCGATGCCGACGGTGCCGACATTGCCCGTGTCGATGGCGATACGCAGTTTCGTGCCGACGCCGTCGGTTGCGGCAACGAGGACCGGGTCATCATAGCCCGCGGCCTTGAGATCGAAGAGCCCGCCGAACCCGCCAATCCCGCCCATAACACCTGCGCGGCGGGTCGAGGCCACTGCCGGCTTGATCCGGTCAACCAGCGCGTTGCCTGCATCGATGTCGACACCCGCTTGTGCGTAGGTCAGACGGTTGGGGGTGTCGGACATGCTCGGCTCCTCGATCGCTCGGGGGCGCAATAGCACCGGGCGTGCCGTGTTTGAAGAGGCATGGCGTTCGATTGACGCTGATCGGACGGGGCGATATGAGCATCCGGCCGGGCCCGTAGCTCAATTGGTTAGAGCAGACCGCTCATAACGGTTTGGTTGGGGGTTCAAGTCCCTCCGGGCCTACCAGAATTCTCGATAACCCTTTGCAATGGAACGCAAATTTTCCGGGTTTGGCGAGCGGGGACTTTCGCCACCACCCCTAGGCGCACCGCTTTACGGTTTGACGCTATAGTCGATTTCGATTGGTGTTGGCCCGTGCACCGGGCCGATCAGCTGCAACATCTGCATCCGGAATCTCTCGACCAGATCCCGCTTCAGCATCCATCGGTGGAAGTCACCCGGAGAGGTGTTGTGATGCAGGACTGACTTCTTGCCTCCTGGCGCTTCGACATCCATGCGTACGGGAAATTGCAGCCACTTGCCCTGAAACTCCTCGGACAGCATCCAGTTGAGATACAGCTTCGCCGCCGCCTTGTTCTTCGCCTGCTTCGGAATTCCGCCGGTCTGGTACCAGGTCAGGAAGTAGTCTTCCTCCGGGAACTGGAACTGCGTGTTCATGCCCGGGAAGGGCTCGAATGCCCAGAACGTGGTGAAACTGGCCGCGTACCAGCCATTGTTGATGGCCACATAGGGCATGGCAGTCCCGCGCACCCAGGTGGGCTCGGTCGCGACGAGCTTCTCCAGATACTCCCAGCCATAGGCCTCCTTCAGGTTCCAGAACTGGTAGAGCACCGCATCGTCGTCATGGGGGTAGGTCAGGATCACCTTCCCCTTCAGTGCCGGATCCAGATAGTCCATCGCATCGCGCGGGGCCTCGTCCAACAGGTCCATGTTGGCGTAATTCGTGAAGGTGACCCCGTAGAGCCCGGTCCACCGCCCGTGCGGGTCCCGATGATCGGGGAAGACCTTGTCCCAGTTCTTGGGACGATAGACCTCCAGCAGGTCATTTTCAGCATAGTAGTTGAAGTCATGCAGCGTCTGGAACTGGATGACATCGGGTATGTTCGCCTCGCCCCCTGCCGCCCGCGCATTGTCAAAACGGGGCGCGTGGTTGATGCTGACATCGACGCTGTGGGTCACGTTGAGCTCAGGGAACCGCGCCTTAAACATGTCGAGGTAGTAGTCGATCTGGTCCGGCTTATCGCCACCTGCGCGGAGAACGAACTCGCCCCCCTCGGCCAGCGCTTCGGCATAGAGTTCGTCCAGCGAGCGTGTTTCGATCTCGACTGCCAAGGCCGGGGTGCAAAGGGCAACGCCAAGCGCCGCGGCACCGAGTGTCTTCAACGTCTGCATATTCGTCTCCATCGAGTAGGTCATGCATTGCGGAGCGGGGAGCAGGCCGCACGAAATCGCCGCGCGGCGCGGCGCGCGTCCCGGATGCCCCGATGTGTGTGGTCTCAGGCTGTCAGACTGGTTCCGGTCGCGAACTCGTAAGATCGTGTCACGATGGCCTTCACGGTCTCAAGCTCAGTGTCATCGCGCGGGGAGAACACCAGCACCAGACCTTCGCGCCACTGTCCCTGGCCGACCAGATAGTGGTTCTCACCCCAGCCGGACGCACAGACCTCACGGGCATCTTCAGCGGTCAGATGCAGATGCATGCTGCCGCTGTCGGGGTGCGGATGGATGTGGGCAAATTCGCGCCCGATCATGAAGGCCTCAGGATTGGACGGAACACCATCCTGCAAGATCAGCGCACGGGAGCCCGGAACAGAGATCCCGCTATCGTCCTCGTTCACATTGGGCAGCGAGAAACACCACGCGTGCAGTTTCCCGATGACCGCGCCCGGCCCGTGCTGAGTCACCTGGGAATGCGGCAGGCTGCTCGTGGTCTCGGGTTTCGGGCCGCGGCGCTGCGGGAGGTTCATTCTATCCGGCATAATCTGGCTCCATGCGGTTGCACGCGCAGAATACGATGGGTAATTTGCGC
>JBCDID010000316.1:0-4475 GCA_038749355.1 Pseudomonadota bacterium
ATCGTGGCGGGCAAACAGCTCTGGAACTACGACAACCTGGAACCCAACGAGAAGAAACTGATCCTCTGACGCAGGCACTCTTGGAGGCGCGCGCCTCCACCCCTTGCGACGATATCCTAGCTAAGGAGTGACACATGGCTGCTGACGGAGCCCCCCCGAAGAAACCCGCGCTGGCGCGCGATCCGAACCGCCTGGGCGACAGTTTCATCTTCCCGCCGCGGGTGATGGACGACATCCACATCAAGGCCGAGCTTGGCCGGTATCGGATGCGCGGCTTCTCGCTGATGAAGAAGATCCCGCATTGGGATGATCTGACCTTCCTGCCGGGCACGCTGACCCGGTTCGTGATCGAGGGTTACCGCGAGAAGTGTGACACCGACGTGGTCATCGGCCCACGCGCGAAGAAGCCGATCAAGCTGGATATCCCGGTCTACATCACCGGCATGTCCTTTGGGGCGCTCTCGTTTGAGGCCAAGACGGCACTGGCCCGTGGCGCGACCATGGCGGGCTCGGCGACGTGTTCGGGCGAAGGGGGCATGATCCCCGATGAGCGGCGCTATTCGACCAAATGGTATTACCAATGCATCCAGTCGCGCTACGGCTTCAATCCGCACCACCTGATGCTGGCGGATGCCTGCGAGTTCTTCATCGGCCAGGGCTGTAAAGTCGGCCTCGGTGGACACCTGATGGGCCAGAAGGTGACGGACCAGGTGGCTGAGATGCGCTCGCTGCCGGCAGGGATTGACCAACGCTCGCCCGCCCGTCACCCGGACTGGCTGGGACCGGATGATCTGGCGCTGAAGATCCTCGAGATCCGCGAAGCAACCGACTGGCAGATCCCGATCCAGCTGAAGCTGGGTGCGGCGCGCGTCTATGACGACGTGCGGATGGCCGTGAAATGCGACCCGGATGCGATCTATATCGACGGTATGGAAGGTGGCACCGGGGCCGGGCCTCACCTTGCGACCGAGGACACTGGCGTGCCGGGCATGGCCGCGATCCGTCAGGCGCGGAAGGCCATCGACGACCTCGGCAAGCGCGGCGAGATCACGCTGGTCTACGCGGGCGGCATCCGGAACGGTGCAGATGTGGCCAAGGCCATTGCGCTTGGTGCTGATGCCATTGCCATCGGGCACTCGGCGTTGATGGCGCTCAATTGCAACAAGGACATCGAGGAAGCCGATTTCCCGAACGAGATCGGGGCGGAGCCGGGCTACTGCTACCACTGCCACACGGGCCGCTGCCCGGTTGGCGTGGCGACGCAGGACCCGACCTTGCGCAAGCGGCTGAACCCCGATGATGCGGCGGAGCGGGTCTATAACTTCCTGCACACGCTGACCATCGAGGCGCAGCTGTTCGCGCGGGCCTGTGGCAAGACCAACCTGCACAGCCTGGAGCCCGAGGATCTGGCGGCGCTGACTATGGAGGCCTCGGCCATTGCGGGTGTTCCGCTGGCGGGCACCAACCACACGGTGGGGATCGAAGACTACCACCACCTGTGACGCATCAAGGGTGCATCAACGGCGTGGCAAGCACGCCGAAGGATGGCACCCTACACGGAGCATCGCGGCACGCGCCGCGTAGGGTGCCATCCAAAGTGTCCGGAGGACACGTGATGCACCCTTGATGGGAGAAAAACATGGCAGGCACACAATACCGCGGCTCGCAGATCACCGATGTCGATCAGTTCATCACTGGAGACGGGCTGGACTCCGAGCGCGAGAAGGAAATCGGCCAGCACATCGGCTATCGCTATGATGTGAACCTGGTGCCGGACTATGACCGGCTCACGCCGTTCTTGAAGGAATACCTGGAAGTCATGGGCTGGGACGATCTCAACTGGCTCGAGGACGTCCACATGGGCTATGAAGAAGGCAACCCTGCCGTCTTCGACCGCAACATCAACGGCTGGGTGCGCGTTCCGGACGAAATCAAGCTGCCGGACAACCAACAGGATCGTGACATGATTGCGCGGGAACTCTTGATCAAGTTCCAGATGTCGCCCAATCATCCTCTGGTGCAGCTTCGCCAAGCTTACTGTAAGTTCTGAGGCGAGCTCAAAAGCTACTGCCACAGGAGGAAGCCATGCCCCGCCCGTTGACCGTCGCCTGTCTGCAGACCCGGCCCATGCCGGATTTCGAGAGCGCGGTGGCCGAGGCGATGGGGCTGGCCGAGCAGGCAGTGGCGGAAGGGGCGGAGTTCCTGGCGCTGCCTGAATACTGCGGGGGGCTCGTGTCTGATGGGCCGAAACTGGTCCCGCCTGCAACGGCGATCGAGGAACATTCCGTGGTCACCGCCATGCAAAAGCTGGCGGCGGACAAGGGCGTCTCAGTGCTCGTCGGATCGGTCGCGGTCCCCGGAGGCGACAAGATCATCAACCGGGGTGCGCTGATCGATGCGACCGGCGCGCTAGCGGGCCGTTACGACAAGATCCACATGTTCGATATCCAGCTCTCCGAAACGGCGGTCTACAAGGAAAGCGCCATGGTCGCCCCGGGCGATTGCGCTGCACTCTACGACACACCCTTCGGTCGGCTGGGACACACGATCTGCTATGACGTGCGTTTCCCGCATCTCTACCGCGATCTGGCGCAGGCAGGGGCGGAGATCCTCGCGATCCCCGCGGCCTTCACCAAGGCGACGGGCGAGATGCACTGGCATGTGCTCAACCGCGCGCGGGCCATCGAGAACGGCGCGTTCGTGGTGGCGCCTTGCGCGCATGGTGCCGTCCCGGGCGGCGGCGAGGCCTATGGCCACTCGCTGATCATCGACCCGATGGGCAATGTGCTGGCCGATGGCGGCGAAGGCCCGAGCGTCGCCATGGCGACCATCGACCTCGACGAAGTCGCGTCCGCACGGGCCAAGATCCCGAGCCTCTCGCACGACCGCCCATATGCCAGTGCCGCGCAACCAGCCGACCAACACGTGGCAGCGGAGTAGCGATGAACCCGGCGACCGCGAAACTGCTGGGCCAGTACACGAAACCGCAGCCGATGCGGGAAGCGTTCCTGCGCTGGCAGTGCCGCGTGCGCCAGATGATGATGCGCGACGATGCGGGGCGGCCCGGGGACGGGATCATGCCCTCGGTCACGCTCGCGGGTTCGGACGAGCCCCTCGGCCACATCATCACGGTCATGTCGAAATCGCCCGCATACTCGAAGACGCCCGAGATGCGCCACATGGCGACCAAGACCCAGGACCCCGCGCAGATCCGCGACAGCGCGCTGAAGTTCTTCAGTGAGTTCTATTACCAGAAGGGCGCCGAGTTCTCGGACATCCTGACCGCCACCTTCCCGCCGGAGAGCGAAGGGGCGAAGGAGATCCGCCGGGCGGAGACCGCCACGCTGACCTTCGAGGCGTTCGGGCAGCGGTTCGACCTGACCTGCCGCGTCTGGAAGCTGACGGCCAAGAACCCGCTCTGGCAGGCGACCTACTGGCACAACCGGCTGTTCAATCCCGGCCTGCCCGAGACCACTGTGATCCTCGGTTTCGAGCCGGATTGGGATCGGTCTTCGGCCGATCCGGAGGCCTGAGATGCCGTACGGATATGTCATCGCCCAGATCACGGTCACAGACCCGGCGACCTATCCGAAATATGTCGCCCTCGTGCAGCCGATCCTTGACAAGTTCGGCGGCGAGTTCCTGGTGCGCGGCGGGCGATCGGAATCCTACGAGGGCACGCCGCCGGGCGAGCGCAATGTGGTGATCCGGTTCCCCAGCTATCAGGCGGCGCAGGACTGGTATCATTCCGAAGAATACGCCGAAGCAAAGGCGCTCCGCATGTCGGCCTCGACAAGCGTGCAGACCATTGTGGAAGGCATCTGACAGCGACCAAAAGGGACGGAGGGAGCAATGACAAAACGGGTAGCGGTGATCGGGGCAGGGCCTTCGGGGCTGGCGCAGTTACGCGCATTCCAGTCGGCGGAGACCAAGGGCGAGGCAGTGCCCGAGGTCGTCTGCTTCGAGAAGCAGGACGATTGGGGCGGGCTCTGGAAGTACACCTGGCGCACCGGCGTCGACGAATACGGCGAGCCCGTGCACGGCTCCATGTACCGCTATCTCTGGTCCAACGGCCCTAAGGAAGGGCTGGAGTTTGCCGACTACACGTTCGAGGAGCATTTCGGGAAGCCGATCGCCTCCTACCCGCCCCGCGCCGTGCTCTTCGACTATATTGAAGGCCGGGTGAACAAGGCCGGTGTGCGCGATTGGGTGCGGTTTGAAACGGCGGTCAAGAATGTGGCGTTTGCCGATGGCAAGTTCACCGTAACCGCCCGCGATCTGCCGGGTGATCGTCTTTATGACGAAGAGTTCGACCATGTCATTTGCTGCACAGGCCATTTTTCCACGCCCAATGTGCCGCATTTTGATGGGTTCGATAAGTTCCCGGGCCGGGTCATGCACGCCCACGATTTTCGTGATGCGGTGGAGTTCAAGGATCAGGACATCCTCATCATCGGCACCAGCTATTCCGCTGA
>JBCDID010000317.1:0-4445 GCA_038749355.1 Pseudomonadota bacterium
GCTGCGCCATCCAGCCGTTGAAGAACCGGCGGTTCCAGGCGTGCCGTTCCCAGTCAACGTCTGCTCCATCTTGCTCCCCCGACACGGTCATCAGCACATACCAAGGGTTAGTGCGGGCGTCCTTCAGCTTGGGCTTTTCCGGGGTTTCTTCGGCGTCTTCTGACAAGGCGGGCTCAAATCCAGTTCTCAATGGCCAAAGCGTGCCCGCGATTGCGCAAGCACGCAAGCCTGTCAGGTCAGATGGATTGTGCGGCCCGGCCTGCGGTCCTTGCCCAAGCCGCTTTCCGGCGAACCGGGCGTGCGATCAGAGCTCGCCCAGCACCGCCTCGATATCCGATGCGATCTGCTCCGGCGGGAAGTCGCGGCGGAAGACCGCGGTCACCCCCTTCTGAGGTGTCATCAGATAGGTGAACCCTGTGTGGTTCATCAGGTACTCCGCCGCCGAGTCCGGGACGTTCACGCGCTGGTAGAACACCTTGTAGGCGTCGGCCGCTGCGCGGATCTCCTCCTGCGAGCCGGTCAGCGCGAGCATCTTGGGGTGCATCGCCTCGGCGTAGTCCGAGAGTTCCGCGGGCGTGTCGCGCTCAGGGTCGATGGTCACGAAGACCGGGCGCACATCGATGCCCTTGTCGTCCAGGATTTGCACGGCGTCGGCCATGATCTGCACGTCAATTGGGCAGATGTCCGGGCAGTAGGTGTAGCCGAAGTAGATCAGCGCGGGCCGGTCGATCACCTGGGCGTCGGTCATCCGCTCTCCGGTGTGTGCCGTCAGCTCAAAGGGTCCGCCAATGTCAGCACCCTTCGAGTTGAGCATCGCCGGTGACATGTGCGCGGTCGGTCCCTGCATTGCCAGATAGGCGCCGCCCCCGGCAATGCCGATGACCAGGGCCGCTGCGATGGCGAGCATTGGTGTGCGCATGGTGTCCTCCCGAGGTGATCTCCCGTCGATAAAGGCGGACTGGCCGGGAGGTGCAAGGGGCGGAATGCCTCACATATCGCTTCACTTCCCCGCGCGGGCGAAGGATAAGCTGCATATGCAGGATGGCGCACACTCGTCTCTCTTCAACATGGATGCCCGCGGTGACTGGGTGCGGCTGCGCACGCTGGTCATGCTCAGGTGGCTTGCAATCGCCGGTCAGGCCAGCGCAGTGCTGTTTGCGACGCAGATTCTGGACATGGACCTGCCGTTGTCCATGTGCGCGCTGGTGATCTCGGCATCCGTGTCGTTCAATGTCGTTGCCCACATCGTGCACCCGGCGGAGAAGCGGCTCAGCGAGCAGGGCACCCTCTGGTCACAATTCTTTGATCTCGCTCAGCTGATCACGATGCTGATGCTGACCGGTGGGTTGAACAATCCGTTCGTGGTGTTGATTCTTGCGCCGGTGACCATTGCCGCGACCGCGTTGAAGCTGCGTTCGACCATCTGGCTGGGGCTGGTTGCGATGCTGAGCGTGCCTTTGATGACGCTGGTGCATGTGCCGCTGCTGATGGCGGACGGGACAGAGCTGGCGGCACCTCTGCTCTACCAGTTCGGGATCGGTGCGGCGCTGGTCATCGGACTGGTGTTCCTCAGCCTCTATGCCCGCCGCGTGACGGTCGAGGGCTACCTGATGAACGAGGCGCTGAATGCCACGCAGATCGCGCTTGCGCGAGAGCAGCGACTGGCCGCCATCGGTGGGATCGCAGCGGCGGTGGCTCATGAGCTGGGCACGCCGCTGGCGACAATCAAACTGGTGGCGGGCGAACTGGCCCGCGAGGTCGAGGATCATCCTGAGCTTGCCGAAGACATCGAGCTGATCCGCAGCGAGGCCAACCGGTGCGGTGCCATCATGGCCGACCTCAGCCAGGGCGGGAAGGACGACAGCCATGTGAAACAGGCCCCTGTTTCCGCGATTATTGACGAGGCCGCATATCACCACGCCCATCGCGGCAAGGAACTGGTCGTCCGCATTGACGGGCGCACCACCGACGATGCCGGAGAAGACCAGCCGACCCTGCAGCGCAGCCCCGAACTGGTGCACGGGCTGCGCAACGCCATTCAGAACGCCGTGGACTTCGCCGAAAGGACGGTCTGGATCGACGTCACCACGGATGATGAAGACCTGCGCATTGCCATCGGCGATGACGGGCCCGGCTTCAGTCCGGATATTCTGCCGAGGCTGGGGGAGCCTTATGTCTCATCCCGATCGCGGGGAGACCGAAACAGCCGGCAAGGAACCTATAAGGGCATGGGGCTAGGCCTCTTTATCGCGCGCACTCTTCTGGAGCGCACAGGGGCCCAACTCTCCTTCGCGAATGGCACCGACAGGCTGACATGGTCACGGCAACCCGACGAAAAACCCAGCATGTTCCGCCATCCCCCGGGCGCGATCATCGAGATGCTGTGGCCCAAGGAACGCCTTGTCGTTCCCTCCGAAATGGCCCGCCGTGCCCTGGGCGAAAACCAGAGGTTCTCCGCATAAGTTGCGTTATCGTCACGGCCCTGTTGCAGAAACGTCTTTCCCGCTTGATTAGGCCCCCGTGTTGTTGATACAACCCGTGGGTGTAAATACGCGTTGCAACCCGTCCAATGAGAGGGGATCCATGATTGCGGGGTGATACTGTCATTTCATTGACGGCCAACGACCTGCTGATCGTAGTATCCGTCGGTCTGATCCTCTTCGTGTTCCTGTGCTGGAGACTGTACTACGTCGCAGGGCGTCAGGAGTCAGGTCCCAGCTTGTCGGACGGCGCGGTCCTGATGGTCTCGGATGGCATGGTCAAGCAGGCCTCCGTCGAGGCGGTGAGCCTTCTCGGCGCCTGCGAAGATCACCCCATTATTCGCGTCCTGGACGACTTGCTCGGTGATAGTGCCGCGGAAGCACGCGACGCGGTGAACCGTCTGGAAATGATCGGAGAGCCCCTCGACCTGTTGATCCGCGGGCCGGACGGTCGAGCGTTCGAACTGATCGGCAAGCCATCGGGCGCCATGATCCGGCTCGTGATCCGTGATGCCGCGCTCATGGATGTAAAGCTCCGCGACGCGGAAGACCGTGTGAACGCCGCGGACAATGCGCTGAAGAAGCGTCAGTGGGAGCAGGATACGCTTACGGGGCTCATTTCCGAGGCGCCGATCATCGCCTGGCACCGGTCTGCGAGCGGTGACATCAACTGGTCTGGCGGCGAGATCAAGGTCCGCAACACCTCCGTCACAGCCGATCAGGCCGTGGACCTGATCGTTGCGCGCACAAAGCTGAACCGTCAGCCCGTGCTGGCCGGGCAGCCACAGAAATCCCGCATCGAGATCGTCATCAACGAGAACGCAGAAACGGCGTCGCTGCATGTGGTCGAAATCATCCGCCAGGATGGCAGCCGGATCGGGCTGGCAACCGACGCCGGGACCGCCGCCTCGGCCGAGCGGACCCTGACACGCTTTGTCCAGACCATGACGGAGACCTTCGCCCACCTGACGGTCGGCCTCGCGATCTTCGACCGCAATCAGACCCTTGCGCTGTTCAACCCTGCTCTGGTGCAGATGTGGCAGGTTGAACCCGCGTGGTTGGCGCGCCGTCCGTCGCTGCGCGACATCATTGACGAATTGCGCACGACCCGCCGCCTGCCGGAACTGCAGGACTTCCACAAGTGGCGTTCACGCCTGCTTGGGCTGTTCGAGAATACGGAAGCCGCGGACTACGAAGATCTGTGGCACCTCGCCGACGGCTCGAACATCCGGGTGCTCGCACGGCCACACCCGCATGGGTCTCTGGCGTTCATTTTCGATGACGTGACCGAGCGCGTCAGGCTCGAGCAGCGCTACCGGCACTCCATCGACCTGCGCCGCGCGACTTTGGACCGGCTTACGGAAGGCATCGCCGTGTTTGGCGCGAACGGTCTGCTGCAGTTCGTGAACCAGGCCTTCCACGACACATGGGGCACTGACTCGGAGACGGTCTATGCCGCCATGCATGCCCGCCAGCTCATTGGGCTCTGCGAGCGGTTGTCTCTGCCCGACCCGCTCTGGTTGCGGCTCCACAGCTTCATAACGGGTGAGGAAAGTCGCTGGGCATGGTCCGCGCATCTGCAAATGGGCTCCGGCCGGCGTTTGAAAGTGCGCGTGGCGCCTCTGCCCGACGGCTCGACCATGACCGTGTTTGGCGACCATCGCGGCACCTCTTCTCTCAGTGACTTTCCAGCCGTCGCCGCCGACCTGCCGGCACCAGATGCCGCTGCGGGAGATGCGGAAGTGGAAGAACAGGGCAATGTGATTGAGCATTGCGACCTCTCGGATGCCCTGGACCACACAGCCATGATGCTGGACGGGCAGAATGGCGCGAACGGCGTTCCTGTCGCGTTCGCTGCCCCAAGCGGAAAGCGCATCGTACGGGCGGCCGAGCTGCGGCTGCGTCAGATCCTGTTCAATCTCGGCTCCATCGCGCTCTCCTGCGCCGAAGACGGTGCGCAGATCA
>JBCDID010000318.1:0-4433 GCA_038749355.1 Pseudomonadota bacterium
CATCCAGCAGGACTTCCTGTCACGCCCCGACTGGTCAGTGGCTCTCGAACGGACGGCCATGGTGATTGCCGGGCTGATCGTCTTGTTCTTTGTCGGCAACACTATGCCGCTGCTGGGCTTCATGGCGTTGGTGGCGGCGGTGGTCGCGATCGGTGGCGGTAGCTGGTACGCGTTCTCAGAAGCCAACCTTCTGCTCTCGCCCGTTGCCCCGCTTGCGGGTGTGGTGCTGCCGCACTTCGTGGTGTCCGGGTACAAGTACTTCACGTCGGAGGCGAACAGGCGAGAGGTCACGCGCCAGTTCGAACACTTCGTGGCACCCGAGGTCATCCAGGACATTCTCGACGATCCGGAGCAGCACCTGACCCCGGGCGGCGCTCTCCGCGATCTCTCGATCATGTTCCTCGACGTGCGTCGCTTCTCGACGATCACTGAGAAGATGTCGCCGCAAGAGGTTATCGAATTCATCAACGACCTGCTGACGCCTCTGACGGACGTGATCCTCGAGAACGAGGGGACGATCGACAAGTACATGGGCGACGCGGTCATGGCCTTCTGGAACGCCCCCCGCGAGACGCCCGATCACGAGATGAAATCCGTGCGCGCCATCCTTGCCTTCGACGAGGTGATGGAGCGCATGAACAAGATCTTTCAGGAACGCGGCCTGCCGCTGATCGAGATCGGCTCCGGCATCAACACGGGCGAATGCTCGGTGGGGAACATGGGATCGCGCAAGCGGCTGGCCTATTCCTGCCTCGGCGATGCCGTGAACCTTGCCGCGCGGCTGGAAGGGCAGACCAAGGCATACGGTGTGAAAAACCTGATCGGGTCCAAGACAGCGGCGGGTTTGCGCGGCTTCGCGGCCATCGAGATCGACAATGTCGCCGTGAAGGGGCGCACGCAGCCCGAGACGATCTTCACTGTGGCGGGCGATGAGACCGTTGCCGCAGATCCGCAGTACGACCTGGTGGCAGGGGCCATTGCGGGTGCGCGCGCGGCCTATCTGGAGCAGCTCTGGGATGCAGCGGAGGCGGCGTTCGCTGGTATTCGCGAGATGCCCAAGATTGGCGCTTTCGATCCCGCGCCCTTCGCTGACGCCTTCCTTGCTCGGGTGGCCGAGTATCGCGAGAACCCGCCGCCGCCCGACTGGGACGGCGTCTACGTCGCGACCACCAAGTAGAGCCGGTCAAGCAGCGCCTTACGATTGGCCAGGTCTTGCGATACCCTCGGGTGGATTCGGGGCCCGGACGTGGCTGGAGCAGTGGGAGCAGGAGTTTGGACCGGTTTGGCGTGGGAAAGCTGATCAGCACGGTCGTGTTCGGCGCGGCGCTGTCGGCCTGCCAACCCAACGGACAGGTGAACGCACTCTCGGGTGTCGGCGCTCAGGGCCCCGACGGGCCGAGTGCGATCCGCACAGGCGTGGCCCCGGTCGATACTGACCTCGTCAAGGCGCCCGAGCTCTTCGCGGCCTCGGGCATCGCCAAGTGGAACGGGCTGCGGACTGCACGCGGCGTCTGGGTGGCCCATCCCCGCGCCCGCTCGCCCCGGCGCGTGCGGATCGTGAACACACGCACGGGCGTCGCGATTGACGGCATGGCGTACCGGTCCCGGGACCCTGACGATTCAGGTGACATCGTGATCCTCTCATCCGACACCGCCGAGGCGCTTGGGGTCCAGAAGGGCATCTCGACCTCGATTGCGCTCTTCGGGCTGAGGCCGAAGGGCTCGCAAAGCAGGGCGGAGCGCAGCCGGGTCGAGACCCGCGCCGAGGGAGAGGTCGCGACGCATATCGCCCGCATGGATGACACGGCGCTCCTCAGGCTGGTCGCGGCCACCATGCGTGGCATGGGCTATGCGACGGTGTTCGAGGACGGCCCCCTGGGGGATCAGCGCGCCTCGATCCGCGCGTTTGTGCCGCCGAGCGAGGGGGTGCAACTGCCTTCGATCAGGATTGTGGTTCGCCCCCGGGCTGCCGAGCCCGCCGGTCTCGCGGATATCAAGCGGGTGCATGATTGGCTGACCGGGTCCGGCGATCTGGGCGTTCTGGTCTCGGTGCCGGGGTTTGTGGCCCGGGCGACCGATGGCCTGGACACGTCCGGCGCGCGGCTGGAAATGGTGGACCTTGATGCGCTGACGAACCTGTGGCTGACCCACTACGAACAGATGTCGGCGCCCGATAAGGCGCTCCTGCCGCTGCGGCCTGTCTACTTCGTGGCGAGTGCCGGTCGGGGCTGACAAATCGACCCCATCCTAGGCCAGCGCTTGAGCGTTGAGCGCTGAACTCTCCAAGCCCCTGTTGCGAAATGCGATGGTCGTCACCTCAGGGCCCCGAAACCTCGATAAGGTCCAGATTCTGCCCCATTCGGTTTGTAGCGACAGCCTCGGGTATGCGTAGGAGGGGTAAATGGCCAAGTGGAAATCTGCACCAGTCCCAGAGGAACAGACAGCCGTCGCAGAGGAGACCACGTTCGCTCTGCCTTCGTTGGCTGACGGCATCGAGTTCGGCTGGACGCAGATCGGCGTATTCGGCATCGATGTTCCAACAGCGGCCTTTGCCCTGCCTGTTGTTGTCGGCGCGCTCTATCTGACCATCGCAGGATCACGCAAACACGTGGACAGGCGTGTACTGCGCCACCACGACGGCAGCGGCGCAGCCAAGCACCCGCAGGCTACACCTTTCGGGCAATGATCAGGCGCGTCGGCGCCATGCCCTGATAGGTATGCGTCTCGAGGACCTCGAACCCGGCACCCGCAATGATGCCGTCGAAGTCCTTGGCCCGCATGACGTGCACGAAGGGCGCCTTGCCCAGCAACGTGAGCGCCGGCAGCATCAGGTTGCGCAGGAACCAGTTCGCCTCGCCCACGCCGACACTCTTCGAGATCATGACCCCGCCGGGCTTCAACCGGTCACGGATGGCTGAGACGGCACCGGGCAGATCCTCGATCAGGTGCAGCACGTTGAAGGCGAGGACGGCATCATAGCCGTCATCGGTGCTCGGCAGGTCCATCACGTCGGCGACCTCGAAGGTGACGTTGCCGGGGCCGCCATCCGCCAGCTTCTCCCGACCGATGGCGATCATCTCGGGCGAGATGTCCGTGCCCACCAGATGTCCCACATTGCCCGCCAGTTTCAGCGCGGTCGTGCCGGTCCCGCACCCGATCTCCAGCGCCTTGTCCTGCGGGTGCAGATAGGCCCGGGCGCGGGTCAGCGTGTCCTCGTAGTTAGGGACATTCGAGACGGGGCGGGCGGCGTATTTGCGGGCTGTCTTGTCCCAGAAGGCGGCTTGGGTGGGCATGAGATCCTCGTGATTGAAATGTGGAGCATCGCATGTAGGTATGCGCCCGCTGCACCCAAGCCCGGATGCCGCAACGTCATGCCCGGCCGCCCCGGGCCAGGGCCCGTGCCGCTGCTACAGAATGCCCGGCAAGTTCAGCTGATGCTCGCGCGCGCAGGCAATCGCCTCGTCATAGCCCGCGTCCGCATGGCGCATCACGCCCGTGGCCGGGTCGTTCCACAGCACCCGCTCGATGCGGCGGGCGGCGTCATCCGTCCCGTCACAGCAGATCACCATCCCTGCGTGTTGCGAGAACCCCATGCCGACCCCGCCACCATGGTGCAGACTGACCCAGGTCGCGCCCGACGCCGTGTTCAGCATAGCGTTCAGCAGCGGCCAATCCGACACGGCGTCCGAGCCGTCCTTCATGGCTTCTGTCTCGCGGTTCGGGCTTGCCACGGACCCGGAATCCAGATGGTCCCGCCCAATCACGACCGGGGCCTTCAGCTCGCCCGAGGCCACCATCTCGTTGAACGCCAACCCCGCCCGGTGCCGATCCCCTAACCCGATCCAGCAGATCCGCGCTGGCAGGCCCTGAAATGCGATCCGCTCGCGCGCCATGTCGAGCCACTGGTGCAGGTGCGTGTTCTCGGGGAACAGCTCCTTCATCTTGGCGTCGGTCTTGTAGATGTCCTCGGGATTGCCCGACAGCGCGCACCAGCGGAAGGGACCGATGCCGCGGCAGAACAGCGGTCGGATGTAGGCCGGGACGAAGCCTGGAAAGGCGAAAGCGTTCTCCAAGCCCTCGTCCTGCGCCACCTGGCGGATGTTGTTGCCGTAGTCCAAGGTCGGCACCTCGGCGTTCCAGAAGTCGACCATGGCGGCGACATGCTGCTTCATCGAGGCACGCGCCGCCTTCTCCACCGCCTTGGGATCGCTCTCGCGCTTGCTGCGCCATTCCGCCAGGCTCCAGCCCAGCGGCAGATAGCCGTTGATCGGATCGTGCGCACTGGTCTGGTCGGTGACGATGTCGGGCCGCAATCCGCCCGCCTTCATGCGGCGGTAGATCTCAGGAAAGACCTCGGCCGCATTGCCCAAGAGGCCGACAGAGCGCGCCTCGCCCGCCTTGGTCCAGCGCTCGATCATCGCCAGTGCCTCGTC
>JBCDID010000319.1:0-4410 GCA_038749355.1 Pseudomonadota bacterium
ACAATTGCGTGGTCCGGGATAAATTCAAAAAGCGTCGGGGGCGGCTCGCCCGTGGCACGGCCTGTGAGATAACGAGAGTAGTTCTCGATCCCGTTGCAGACGCCCGTCGCCTCGATCATCTCGATGTCGAACTGGGTGCGCTGTTCCAGACGTTGCGCTTCCAGCAGCCGCCCCTCCGCGATCAGCTGGTCGAGCCGGGTTTTCAGTTCGATCTTGATGCCCTTGATGGCCTGGTTCAGCGTGGGCCGGGGCGTGACGTAGTGGGAGTTGGCATAGATCCGTATGCGGTCGAGTTTGTCCGTCTTCTCGCCCGTGAGCGGGTCGAACTCGTCGATGCTTTCCAGTTCCTCGCCGAAGAAGGACAGCTTCCACGCCCGGTCCTCGAGGTGTGCAGGCCAGATCTCGAGGCTGTCGCCGCGCACCCGGAAGCAGCCGCGCGCGAACCCCTGATCGTTGCGGCGGTATTGCTGGGTGATCAGCTCGCGCATGATGGTCTGTTGCGAGTACTCGTTGCTGAGCCGCAGGTCCTGGGTCATGGCGCCATAGGTCTCGACCGCGCCGATACCGTAGATGCACGAGACCGACGCCACGATCACCACATCGTCGCGTTCCAGAAGCGCCCGGGTGGCCGAGTGGCGCATCCGGTCGATCTGCTCGTTAATCTGCGCTTCCTTCTCGATGTAAGTGTCGGACCGGGGCACATAAGCCTCGGGTTGGTAGTAGTCGTAATAGGATACGAAATACTCGACGGCGTTCTCGGGGAAGAAGCCCTTGAACTCGCCGTAGAGCTGGGCCGCCAGCGTCTTGTTGGGGGCGAGGATGATGGCGGGGCGCTGCGTCTCCTCGATCACCTTGGCCATGGTGAAGGTCTTGCCGGTGCCGGTAGCGCCCAGGAGGACCTGGTCCTGCTCGCCGTCCATGACGCCGGCGGCGAGTTCCTTGATGGCCGTGGGCTGATCGCCCGCGGGCTCGAAGGGCGTGTGCATGACCAGCCGCTTGCCGCCCTCGAGCTTGGGCCGCGCGCGCGGGTCTTCGGTCTCCATCAATGTCGGTGCGGTGTCAGTAGCCATGGTCCTCATATAGAGCCCGACCGGGCGCACAGTCCATGTCGGCTACCGTCGCTCCTGTCATGATCTGTCAGGAGGTTTGCGCGTGGCGGTATGCACGCGAAACGGGAACATCATGCGAACATTTAACCATGCATTAACTTTTTTCGCTGCAGCGCAGAAATCACATTGACCCGACTCGCCTTAAAGGTGTACCGATTCTCTTGCAAGCAGCAGATCGCCGTCGGCCCGGGGCAACATCCACCCCACCCTCGCTCCCTGTCCCGAGCCGACGGCGTGATCTCCTCCAGACACAAATGAAACAACGACATAGGCGTTCATCTTTGTGTCATGCGTTATCCACATGCTGGAAAGCAGGTTTCTGATCCCTTGACCTAAGGGGCGTGTTGCTTACCGTCCGACCTTCAGACGAATACGGAGCTTGACCATGCATGCCCGAATCTACCAACCGGCCAAAAGCGCGATGAGCTCGGGACAGGGTAATTCCAAAGGCTGGGTGCTGGAATATGCGCCGGAGCAGCCGCGCCAGATCGATCCGCTGATGGGTTGGACCGGGTCCGGCGATATGCGCAGTCAGGTCAAGCTGAAGTTCCGGAGTCGCGAGGAAGCAATTGCCTATGCCGAAAAGCACCGGATCGCGTTCATCGTCGAGGAGCCCAAACTGCGCAAGGCCAATGTCCGCCCCATGGGGTATGCAGGCAACTTTGCCCATAACCGACGGGGCGCCTGGACCCACTGATCACGGGGGTCATCGGTGCATCAGCGCCCGCTGGCGCGGGACCCAGGATGCACCCTACGCGGGGCCCGGCCGCGCAACGCCTGAAGCCCGGACTTCCCAAGGCCGATCTTAAGCCATAGTTAAACGCCGTGGCGGAAAGTCCGCTGACCCAGAATGGGACGGAGTGCAGTATGGCAGGCGGTATCTATCCTGTGATCATGTGTGGCGGGTCTGGGACGCGCCTGTGGCCGCTGTCGCGCAACTCCTATCCCAAGCAGTTTTCCGCCCTCTTTCCCGGGGGTTCCCTATTCCAGCGCACTGTCGAACGGCTTGGCGGGTCCGGGCTGGCCGATCCCCTGCTGCTGACCAATGAAGCGTTTCGTTTCATCGTTGCCGAGCAGCTTTCCGATGCAGGCTCCCAGCCGACCCATATCGTGATCGAACCCGAGGGCCGGAACACTGCCCCGGCGGTCGCTGCCGCTGCCCACCTGCTCGCCCAGGCCGATCCCGACGGCGTTATGCTGGTCCTCCCCTCCGACCATGTGATCAACGATGCCGAGACGTTTCTCGAGGCCGTGCATCACGGTGTTGCCGCTGCGCGTGAGGGGCATGTCGTCACCTTCGGCATCAAGCCCGACCGGCCGGAGACGGGTTACGGCTATGTTGAGCTGGGCGCCGCCCCAGGCACCGGCGCGCAGCCCTTCATCCGGTTCGTCGAGAAGCCTGACAAAGCGCGGGCCGAAGAGATGCTGGCCTCGGGCCGTTACCTCTGGAACTCGGGCATGTTCGTGTTCTCGGTGCGCGCGGTGCTCGATGCCTTTGCGGCCCACGCGCCCGAGGTCGATACCGCAGCCCGGGCTTCCGTTGCTGCAGGGAAAACCGACCTCTGCTTCTTCCGGTTGGACCCTGACGCCTATGGTGGTTGCCCCGACATCTCCATCGATTACGCGGTCATGGAGCATGTGCAGGGCATGGTGGTGCCGGTCGATTGCGGATGGAATGATCTGGGGTCTTGGGCCACTGTCTGGCAGGAGGCACCCCGCGATGACGACCATGTCTCGGCGGGCGACGGCACCGTGGCCATCGACTGCAAGCGCAGCCTCTTGCGGTCCGACGATCCCGATACCCGGCTCGTCGGTCTCGGCCTGAAGGATATCGTCGCCGTTGCGACCCGGGACGCGGTGCTGGTTGCCGACATGAAACGCACCCAGGACGTACGCCTCGCCGTCGATGCGCTGAAGGCCGAGGGCGCGCCTCAGGCGACCGAGTTCCCGCGCTGCTACCGGCCTTGGGGCTGGTACGAGACGCTGGCGCTCGGCATCCGGTTCCAGGTCAAGCAGATCATGGTCAAGCCGGGCGGGCAGCTCTCATTGCAATCCCATGTGCACCGGGCCGAACATTGGGTCGTGGTGGCGGGTACCGCTCAGGTCACCGTCGACGAGGACGTGAAGCTTCTGGGCGAGAACCAGTCCGTCTATATCCCCCTTGGCGCGGTGCACCGGCTGGAGAACCCCGGCAAGGTCGAGTTGCATTTGATCGAGGTACAGTCCGGCGCATATCTGGGCGAGGACGATATCGTGCGCTATGAGGACGTCTACGCACGCACCTGACACAGGCGGGGAGCCCCCCGCGCCACCCATAGGAGAACCGGATGGCCTTTCCCGTGACCGCGATCTTTGCCGGGCTGCTGGCGATCTGGCTGACGGTGCTCCAGTTCAAGGTCGTCACCTTTCGCCGCGGCCAGAAGGTCTCGCTGGGTCATGGCGGGGACGAGATGGGTGAGCGGCTGATCCGCGCGCATGGGAACGCGGCCGAGACAATCCCGATCTTCCTGATCCTGATGGCGGCCTCTGAAAGCGTCGGAGCGCCTGGATGGTTGCTGATTGTGTTCGGCGCGATGTTCCTGGGCGGCCGGGTGATGCACGGTGTGCATTTCTTGAAGATCCGCAAAGGCTTTCTGCTGCGGTTCTACGGGATGATCATGACACTGACCGCGACGATGGCCATGGCGGTCAGCGCGCTTGTATATGGGTTTGCGGGGCTCTGATGGCGACTGATCTGGACATTGCCGAACAATTGCTGGCCGCAGCCAAAGCGGCGGGCGCGGATCAGGCCGACGCGATGGTCGTCGAGGAGACGTCGCTCGGGATCGGCGTCGCGGATGGCAAACTGGAGGAGGCTGAACGCTCCGAAGGCCGCGATGCCGGGTTGCGCGTCCTGATCGGTGGCAAGCAGGCCTGCGTGTCCGGGTCCGACACCTCGCCCGATGCGCTGCGGGCTATGGCGGATCGCGCGGTTGCACTGGCGCAGGAAGCCCCAGACGACCCCCATGCGGGTCTCGCGGACGCGAGCCTGATCGGCGGCCATGTGGACCCCGCATCGCTGGATCTGGCCGACCCGTCCGGTGCGCTCGGTCCAGAGACGCTGGAGGAGATGGCGCTGGCCGCCGAAGCCGCCGCCATGGCGATCGAGGGCGTCAGCCAGGTCGAGCAGGCAAGTGCCAGCTACGGCGCGTCTCACATCACCATCGCGCAATCCAACGGCTTCTCCGGCGCCTATCCGCGCACGACCACGGGCGTTGGCGTCTCCGCGATCGCGGGCGAGGGGCTGGGCCGGGAAAGGGAC
>JBCDID010000320.1:0-4404 GCA_038749355.1 Pseudomonadota bacterium
CGGCCGGCTTTATGGAGCGGTCATCGGCGCGGCCTTCGTGTCGCTGGTGTCGACTTGGTTCACTGGCGGGCAAGCGCCGGACATCGACCTCGGCTTTTATACGATCCAATGGGTCGACTGGTGGACCGTCCTGTTGGGCCTTTCCTTCGTGGCTGTGACCTTGTTCGCGCCGAAAGGCATCGGCGGGCTCTTTGACCTGATCACCCACCGCCGTTCTCCCGACCGCCATGGGGCTGACCTCGGGCCGGACCAAGGTGCGCTCCGCGAGAAGGAGGCTGACGAATGAGCCAACTGCTCGAAGTCTCCGGCGTCTCGGTCTCCTTCGACGGGTTCAAGGCGATCAACAACCTCTCGTTCTCGATAGGGCACGCCGAACTGCGCGCTGTCATCGGCCCGAATGGTGCTGGCAAAACCACGTTCATGGACATCGTCACCGGCAAGACCAAACCCGACACAGGGAAGGTCATATGGGGCGACCGGTCGATCTCGCTGATCGGCATGAACGAAAGCCGCATCGCCCGCGCGGGCGTCGGCCGCAAGTTCCAGCGTCCTACGGTCTTCGAGGATCAGACGGTCTATGACAATCTGCTGATGGCATTGAAGAAAGACCGTTCGCCGCTGTCAGTGCTGTTCTTCCGGGCGTCCTCCGACGATGCGGACCGCGTGCATGCGCTGGCAGAGGAGATCGGCCTGACCGCCCAGCTCCCCCACAAGGCCGGTGAACTGGCCCACGGACAGAAACAGTGGCTGGAGATCGGTATGCTGCTGGCGCAGGACCCGCAGCTTTTGCTGGTGGACGAACCCGCAGCAGGCATGACCCCCGCCGAGCGCGAACATACCACCGACCTGCTGCGCGAAGCCGCCAAGACCCGCGCCGTGGTCGTCGTCGAGCATGACATGGAGTTCGTCCGCCGCCTCGACTGCAAGGTGACCGTGCTGCACGAAGGCTCTGTGTTGGCCGAGGGCTCCATCGACCACGTGACTGCCAACCAGGAGGTGATCGATGTCTATCTCGGGCGCTGAGATGCTCGAGGTCCGCGACCTCACGCTCCACTACGGCGGCAGCCAGATCCTGAACGGCATCTCCATGGACGCCCGCCTCGGCGAGGTCACCTGCGTCATGGGCACCAATGGCGTTGGCAAAACCTCGCTGTTGAAAGCGATCTCGGGCACGCACGCGCGGTCAGGCGGCACGTTCCACCTGGATGGCGAGGAGATCGGCAAGATCCCCGCCCACCATCTGGCCCGCAAGGGCATCGGCTATGTCCCCCAGGGTCGCGACGTCTTCCCCCTGCTGACGGTGAAGGAAAACCTCGAGACCGGGTACGCCTGCCTGCCGCGCAGCGAACACCGCATCCCAGACGAGATCTTCGAACTGTTCCCGATCCTCAAGGAATTTCTCGGACGGCGTGGCGGGGACCTGTCGGGCGGGCAGCAACAGCAACTGGCGGTTGCCCGGGCGATGATTGCGAAACCCAAACTGCTCCTGCTGGACGAACCCACCGAGGGCATCCAGCCCAACATCATCCAGCAGATCGGCCGCGTGATCGAGTACCTCCGCGACCGCGGCGACATGGCCATCGTCCTCGTGGAGCAGTACTTCTCGTTTGCCTACGACATTGGCAACCGCTTCTACGTGCTGCAAAGGGGCGCGGTGAAGATGTCCGGCGAGAAGGCCGACCTGAACCGAGAGGAACTCCTGGCGGCAGTTTCGGTCTGATAAGACGTGTCCGGGTAGCGCAGCAGCCCGGTGAGAACCTTGGCGACAGACTGGACGAACTCGACCTCGTCCCAGTTCCACGAACGCGACTTGGAGGAGATCGCGCAGGCCGCCCCCACCGGCGGCCCTCCATCGGCATAGATCGGTGCGCCCAGGTACGACACTACATGCAACGCCTCAATTGCTGGATTGTCGCGAAACCGCGGATCATAGCGCGCATCGGTGACGATCAACGGCGCATCGGTATCGCGCACCTTCAGGCAAAAGGAATGCGACAGAGGCGTCTCGGGCTTGGTCTCGTACTGAGGCAGCAGCCCACTATGAGAGCGGAAGATCTGCCGGTCATTCGCATCGTCGATGATCGACAGAAGAGCCGTGTCCGCACGCAGATAGTAGCGCAGCATGCAGATCAGGTTATCCAATTCCAGGCTCATGGGCACGGCTCCGGCACGTAATTGCGCGTTAACGGAGCATTAACCCCATGGACTCTTAACGACTCGTTAATGTGTCGGCGCGCGTTAACGAGGCCAATACAGGTTCAGAACCAGCTGATGATCCAGGGTTCGATCCTCTGCCAGTGCTTCCCGATCTTCTGGGCGGCATCGAGGATCTTTGCGGTCTTCTCGGTCGTCTTCACCGCGCCATCCGCCCCCTTGCCGACACTGGCCGCGACCTCGTTCGCCCGGTTGCGCACGCGGATCCAGAGCCCACCCTCGGCATAGGCCGCATCCTTGACCTCGCCCTCCTCCATCGGGGCACCGTCATCGTCCGGGTTCTCGGCGCGGGCGGTCTTGAGCGTTTCCAGATGATCGCGCAGTTCCTGTACGAGGTCCGCTTCGCCTGCATCGCCGAGCGCCTCGATCAGGGCTTCGAACGCCATCAGCACGTCATTGTCCGGCAACCCGATCCGAGCGGCCATCCGCGCCTTGGTCTTCTCGCGCAGTTCGGGGACCAATTCGCGCAGGTCCGAGACGCCGTCCTGCAGATCGCGAAGCAGGTTCCGAATGCGAAGCTCCTGCTCGGCCCCGTCGAGTCCGCTCAGGTTCACTACGGCAGTGGCGAAATCGTCGTGCAACCGCCATGGCTTGTCACGATACCGGTCGAGCGCGCGCCCGATATCTGTCAGGATTTCGTCGACATCATCCTTGAGAGCATCGACCAGCCGGTTGTGCCCCTGCCAGACCCGCTCGACCCGGTCGGCAATCTTTTGGATGAGATTTTGGTAGGCTTCTTCTGGAGTAGGAGGCTGAAACTGGTAACCTACCCTGCCCGCGTGTTCCTTGAACACAATCGATACACCTTGCGGTGTTTCGGCTTCCTGTATAGCGGGATAGAACTCGAATTCTAAGCTCGCAATCTTGGGGTTCACTGACGACGGTCCCTCAGCCCATCGATCACCAGCGATCAGCGCTCTGCTGAGTTCGAAGCCCTCACTTCGTTCCTTCCCAGACAGAACAAGATTGTACCATCTGGTCCAGACGTCCCAGCGCTCTCCATCGCGCTTGAGGAGCCAAGCACTCAAGTATTGCCATCGCCGGTCCAGTTGTTCTGGAGATCCATGCGGCCAAAGGGGTGCATATGCGACAGTCTCAAGAAATTCGGAGTCGCGCACGATGATGGCATCTGCACGTATCGCTTTCCAAAGTTCGACCTCTGACCCTACCGCGGCTTTCAGCGAGTCGGCTGCATATGCGGCAGCGTATGCGGCTGCTCTTGTTGCATCCGCAGTATCGACTGAAGACGCGGCTCTTGCTGCATCTGCTGCGAACTCATCATCGAAATCAGTAGCGCGAGCGGCCGCGTAAAGAGCAGCGTCGTAAAGGCCTTCCCGTAACCTAGGCCAAGTGCCTGCCGTATAGCCGATGGCCAGAGCCTGAAACTTGTGTAGGAGAGCCTGTGATGGCTCGGTGGCCGGATCCGAAATCTGCACTGGGAGAATTCGGAGCGCGGACCTTGCGGCGAACAACGCTGATGTGCAGAGTTTACGGTCAGTCGCGATTGAGAGGCCTCCAAGCCAATCACGCAACTCTCTCTCATGGCCGATGTCATCAATGGCTAATGCCATGCCCTAAAAACTATCCTTCCGCCGCCGGACCTCGCCAAACACCGCCGCGTCATCGCCACCGGGCAAGCCCACGGCCTCTTTCACCGAGGGCTCAACGGCACGCAGGAAGGGGTTGGTCGCCCGCTCCTCCGCCATGCTCACCGGCACGATCGGCGTCCCCGCGGCTTGCGCGGCAACGATCCCGGAAATGCGGGCCTGAAGCGCCTCGTTCCCCGGCTCCACCGACATCGCGAACGCCCCGTTCGCCTTCCCGTAGTTATGGCCTGAATAGACCATCATGTCGTCCGGCAGCGCGAGGAACTTGGACAGGCTCTCCCACATCATGGCGTGCGTACCCTCGAACACGCGCCCGCAGCCCAGCGCCATCAGGCTGTCCGCCGTGAACGCGGCCTTGTCAGCGTCCATGATGAAGGCGATGTGCCCGATCGTGTGGCCGGAGACGTCGATGACCCGGGCCTCCGCGCCGCCCAGGCTGACCGTGTCGCCCTCGCCGACCTCGACATCCAGGGGCGGCAGGCGGGATCTGTCTTTGCCATGCCCCACTGTCTTCGCCCCGTATTTCGCGACCAGCTCCGGCACCCCGTCCACGTGGTCCGGGTGGTGGTGGGTGATCCAGATC
>JBCDID010000321.1:0-4374 GCA_038749355.1 Pseudomonadota bacterium
TCGCGCTAATGAGGCGTCCATCACCTTAAGGTCCTTAGTCAGCACTTCATTATAGCTGACCGTTTCATAGCGTGTCGCATCCGGGTTCACATTCGGGTCGCTGTCATACACGCCATCGACCTTGGTACCCTTGAAGAGCGCCGAACAGGACATCTCATTAGCGCGAAGCGTCGCTGCCGTATCCGTAGTGAAGTACGGATTGCCGGTACCGGCAGCGAAAATGACCACGCGTCCCTTCTCCAGATGGCGGATTGCGCGGCGGCGAATATAGGGCTCGCATACCGAGGCCATGGGGATCGCCGATTGTACCCGGGTCTCGACGCCCACGCTCTCCAGCGCCGATTGCATGCCCAGCGCGTTCATCACGGTTGCCAACATTCCCATATAGTCGGCTTGCGTGCGGTCCATGCCCTGCGCGGCACCCGAGAGCCCGCGGAAGATATTGCCGCCACCGATGACCAGGCAGATCTGGATGCCGTTCTCATGGGCGAGCTTAACCTCCTCGGCGATCCGGCGCATGGTCGGGGGATCAAGACCGAAGCCCTGGTCACCCATCAGCGCCTCACCCGAGAGCTTTAGTAGAACACGGGGGAAGAGCGGCGTTTCGGAGAGGCTTTCGGCGGCGTCTGACATCTGCTGGCTCCCCTTCTGCGGCTGGGAGCGCTTATCTCCAAATCCCTGCCAGCGTGCAAGGGGTGGCAGGTGCAGTTGTTATGGTTATTGCAAGTAGGCGATTGGGTCGCGAAAACGCGGTGCCTCCATCCATTCAAAGTAGGTGCTGCGCAAGCGGGTCGCGATTGGACCGGGTGCGCCGTTCGAGAACACCCGGTCATCAACTTTGGTAACTGGTACCACGCCACCGCCGGAGGTCGACAGAAACACTTCGTCGGCTTCCAGAAATTCGTCCAAAGGGAGGGCGCGCTCTTCTATTTCCAACCCGTCCGCAGAAGCCATCTCCAGAACCGTGCGCCGCGTGATCCCGTGCAGCACACCCCGATCCGGTGTCACGACTCGGCCTCCCTTCACAGCGAACGCATTGAACCCTGGCCCCTCGGTCACATTGCCCGCATGGTCGAGCAGCACGACCGTCTCTAACCCCTGATCCTTGGCTTCGAACAGACCCGAAGTCATGTCGCCCCAATGGTAGTTCTTGGCCCGCGGATTGACCGAGTCCTCAGGGATGCGGCGCACATCCTTGGCGATCCAGATATGGGCCCCCTTATCCGCAATCTCCGGCTTCACAACATGCACATAGGGCACACACCATGCATAAAAGTGGTTCTGGCATTGGCGCGGGTCGCGGATACCGGGGACCAGAGGCTGCCCGCGTGAGCAGACCATGGCCACATACGCGTCATGCAGGCCGGAGGCCGCAACCATCCGGTGCAGGACCTCCCGGATTTCGGCACGACTGACGCCTGGATCGAGCCGCAACGCGGCCATCGATGCCATGAACCGGCCAAGATAGTCGTCCAGCCGGAAAAACGCGCCCTTCCAGACGCCCGCCACGTCATAGGTGATGTCGGAATGGGTCAGCCCCCAATCGGTGACAGGCAGCCGCGCCTCGGCCACCGGCAGGATCTCGCCCGCCATCCAGGCAGCGCCTTTGGACAGATCCGACATGGCCTCCTCCGTGATTGTCAGGCAAGCATGCCGAACCGGAAGACACGGCGTCAAGGAAGCCGTATACTTCTCCAGACCGAAGCAATCGGGATTACGCGCATGGCAGACGAAGACTGGGAACTGATCGAACAGGGCCAGATCCTCGTGCCCGCTGGCATGCCGACTGTTGCTCAGATCCCAATTCCGAACTCAGGAGGTTTGACGCTTTCCTTCTGGACCAACTCGTCGCGGTTCGGCAACCCGACGATCTATCAGGACGTATTGTTGGCACTGGAGCAGGTTGGCATCCGGACGCCTGATGGGACGACCCGGGGCCTGTCCACGAGCACCATCTTCATTCAGGACGCGGCGGGGAAACGCCATCTCAGGCTCGACTATGGTGCCCGTCCCGGTGGCGTGATCGACTACCATTGGAACCAGAAGAGCACGCACGCAGTGTTCGGCATCTCTGATCATCAGCCTACGGCGCGTGGCGGGCAGGCACTGCACCGCTATGCGCGGGTCTTTCGGCATGCGGGACGCGGGCTTGTGGTGGTCGGGGCGGTGATGGACGGCGTGTCGATCTACCAGGCCTCAAACCGCCCCCGGCGTATCGCAGAAGTTGCGGGAGGCTGGGCCGGCGCGTGGGCAGGGTGCAAGCTTGGGGGCGCAGCGGGTGCCTGGAGCATGGGTGCGGCGGGGACCGCAATCGGAACGGTCGCACCCGGTGTCGGCAATGCAGTTGGTGGTGCGGGAGGTGTGGTCGTCGGGGGCATCGGCGGTTGCCTGGGCGGAGCATTCGCTGGTTATCAGGCGGGCGAATGGGCTGGCGGTGAGCTATACGACCTCTCCGATGACGCTCTGCAGTGGGCGGAGGACACGATCTTTACCGAGGTCGAACGACTTTCTGTTGACGATGCCCCAGTGCTTGAAGCCGCCGACTGATGCCAGCACCCAGACTCAGATTGATCAGGGATCCCCGCGCGCGGTTCTGGGGCAGCCTGACCCGGAAGGAGTTTCCGCATTCCCTCCTTTTGAACTGGCTGGATTTACCTGAATCCATCGGCACCAGACATCCCATGGCTGCATGCCTTTGGGCCGGATTCTCCGCTTTGGAATTGCGAAACATCGCCTTCACGGCCACGATCGAGGACGCGCCCAGCGAGGACTATCGCCGTATCACTCCAGATCTGGCCTTGGCTGGGGGAGAACAAGCCTTCCTGGATGCGCTCGATTTCGAGAAGATGGACAGCTGGCACGGAGATCAGTGTTACTTCGCCCTGCCCGACGATGCGATGCTGGCCCGATCGGATCCGGAGATCGCCTCCTGGCAGCCGTTCTGGTCGCCGCACTGGTCCGGCAAAAGCCGCCCTCAACCAAACCGCCTGCCCAAGCATGTGCCTCTGCTGCTCAAGGTGGACGAGGGTGAAGATGCGGCCTGGGCCCTCGCGTTTGCCGGCAATTCCGAAACGCTTGACCGGTTCGTAGCCGGGGTAGCCGAGGCTGCGCAATCTTCTGGAATGACCGTCACCCACCCTGACGAGAGGTGCCTGTTCTCAGCCGAGGTATGGGCGACACACGGCCCGGCAGCGTAACACTGTCCTGCGACGCGTTCCCGGCATGCAGTTCCAGAACAGTCTAAGGCTCGAGTTCGTGGGGCAACATCTCAAGGTGCAAGTCATCACCCGAGTATGGTGTCGAACGGGCGAGTTCCTCGTTGAGCTCGATCCCCAGACCGGGTTCTCGTGACGGGATGACATAGCCATCCTCCCAATGGACACCCTTGATGATCTCACCATGGAACCCGTCCCACCGTTCAATTGACTCAAGGATCAGGAAGTTCGGAATGCAAGTGGCCAATTGCACGTTCGCCGCCCCCTCGACGGGACCACAATAGAGGTGTGGTGCCATCTGAGCATAGTGGACTTCGGCCATTGCCGCGATCTTCTTGGCCTCCAGAATACCGCCGACACGGCCCAGCGCCGGTTGCAGGATTGAAGCCGCGCCCGTCTCCAGCACCCGGGCAAACTCGTATTTTGTCACAAGCCGCTCGCCCGTTGCCACAGGCGTCGAGGTCCAACGCGCGACCTCTGCCATCTGCTCCGGCATCTCGGCGGCCACAGGCTCTTCGAACCAAAGTGGCTCATATGGCTCGATCCGGCGCGCCATTCGCTTGGCCCCGGAAGTGGTGAACTGCCCGTGCGTTCCGAACAGTAGATCCGCTTTGGTGCCAACGGCTTCCCGGAGCTTCTTGCAGAAGAGTTCCGAGCGTTCGAGGTCCTCCATCCGAGGCTGATGAGGATCATAGACCGTGTACGGACCCGCCGGATCGAATTTCAGTGCGTTAAAACCGAGTGCCAGATAGTCCAGCGCACGCTCCGCTGCCTTGTCCGGGTTGTTGTAAATATTGTCTTCGTCCGGGTCGGGGTACGCATCGCCATCCACCGGATACATGTAGGTGTAAGACCTCACGCGCTCGCGACATTTCCCGCCGAGCAGATCGTAGACAGGCTTGCCTGCCGCTTTGCCGAGGATATCCCAGCAAGCGATCTCCAACCCCGACAGCACGCCCATCAGCGACGCGTCCGGCCGCGCGCCATAGCCGGAGCCATAGGTCAGCCGCCAGAGGTGCTCGATCCGGTGCGGGTCGGCGCCCTCGAAGTGCCGGGCGAAGACGTCCCGCACCATGTCGGCAACGACGTGCGGGCCAAAAGTCGCCGCGTAGACTTCGCCAACGCCCGTGATCCCGCATGCGGTGGTCAGTTGCACGAA
>JBCDID010000322.1:0-4363 GCA_038749355.1 Pseudomonadota bacterium
CAGGCACGGTGGAGTTCATCGTCGACGGGGATCGGAACTTCTATTTCATCGAGATGAACACCCGGCTGCAGGTCGAGCACCCTGTCACCGAGCTGATCACCGGGCAGGATCTGGTCGAGCACATGATCCGGGTGGCGGCGGGCGAGCAGCTTTCCCTCAGCCAGGATGATGTGAAGCTGACCGGCTGGGCCATGGAGAGCCGTCTCTATGCCGAGGACCCCTACCGGAACTTCCTGCCCTCCATCGGGCGGCTGACCCGGTATCGACCGCCAGCGGAGAGCCCGGACTATGCACCGGGGGTCCAACCTAGCGAACCAGTGGTGCGCAACGATACCGGCGTCTACGAGGGTGGCGAGATCTCGATGTTCTACGACCCGATGATCGCCAAGCTTTGCACCTGGGGTCCAGACCGCGCGGCGGCAATCGAGGGGCAGCGCAATGCGCTCGACGAGTTCGAGGTAGAGGGGATCGGGCACAACCTTCCGTTCCTCTCGGCAGTCTATGATCACGAACGGTTCACGTCCGGAAACATCACGACAGCCTTCATCGCTGAGGAGTATCCGGAGGGATTCGAGGGCGCTTCGCTTCCGGCTGATGCGGTCAAAAGGCTGGCAGCGGGAGCGGCGGCCATGCGCCTGGTAACGGCGCGGCGCGATGGCCGGGTCTCCGGCACGGTTGCCCGCAAGGATCACCCGGCTGGGACGGACTGGGTTGTGACTGTGGCGGGCGAGAGTTTCCCGGTCTCCACGAAACGTTCGGTCACCGGGTATCTACGAACCGAAGAGGGGACCGAGCTGGGTCTTACGTCCAAAGGCGCAGACCCACGCCAGCCGCAGGTGCTCGTGCACGGGCAGGGCTCTGTCGAGGTGATGTTCGAAGACGGGCAGGTGATGCTGGTTGAGGGGGACTGGACACCCGGCGACACGCTGACCACCGCCATGATCGATGGTGTGCGTATGTCCGTGAAGGTCGATCCGATCACGGACGGGTTCCGCATCCGTTACCGGGGTGCGGATCTGCCCGTGAAAGTGCGCAGTCCCCGTGCGGCTGAATTAGCCGCGCTGATGCCTGAGAAGCTGCCGCCTGATACTTCTAAGATGCTCCTCTGCCCAATGCCGGGTCTGGTTGTGTCGATTGCAGTCGCGGAAGGCGACGAAGTGCAAGACGGCCAGGCTCTGGCAACCGTTGAGGCCATGAAGATGGAGAACGTGCTTAGGGCCGAAAAGAAGGCCGTGATCAAGAAGATCAACGCAAGCGCAGGCGACAGCCTGGCCGTCGACGACGTGATCATGGAGTTCGAATGACGCGGGTTTGGGCCACAAGGTATCTGGGATATCTCGGGGCGCTCTTGGCCGCTGCGGTGTCGTTCTGTCTTATGGCCGGAGCACTTTATGTTGCACTTTGGGCATATGGCGGGTTTGAACCGAAAAACCTTTCGAACTGGGACTCTTACCTGGCATCTCGATTCGGACTGTCCCTTCTGACGGCGTATCTTGTGGGCGCGGGAGCTATGTCCGGGATCGCGATCGTGCCCGCCGCACTTGCGTTTCGTTGGATCGGCTCTGTCGGGTGGACGTGCCGACCCACGGTCACTCATACCGTGATCGGAGCGTTGCTCACCCTTTCTTGCATTCTTGTCGTGGGATCATTGAGCATGCTGGCATCGTTGAGCACCCAGCAAGTGCTCGGCGCTTACTTCTGCGCCTTCTTTGTCGCCGGATTCGGCTGGCATGTTTTCGCACAGTCTCGGACCGAGGCTCGAATGGTGGCAAATGCACGAGAAGAAGAAATCAATGCCTTTGCGTAGTCTTATCCCGTCACGCTGTTCTGAGGCAGGCCGGACCAACGCGTCTCCTTCATCTTGCCCAAAATACTTCGGAGCGCGAGGCAGAGCCTCGCATTGGCCCGCAGGGCCGATCCGGCATCAGTCCTGCAACGTTTCGAGGCGTTCCCAGAACCTGCTCGGTTTCCAGACGTCCAGCCTGTCGGCGTGCGACAGCAGATCATCGTCCGATGTCACTATGGGGCAGGCCTCTGCCAATGACAGCGCCGCGTATTTCCGGTCCTCTGGGTCCGTGACGAAAACCACATGTAACAGGTCCTCGACAACGGCGGCCTCATGCTCGGACAGGAACACGTCCGCCACTGCTTCCCAGGAAATGCGCGGGATTTTGGACAGCACCCGCTTGGTCTCGGACAAAGTGGCCGCGTTCCAGACCATGGCGACCTGTCGGTCCCGCGCAGCCTCGATCAGCCGCGCAGATGCCGACCGTGGATTGAACCCCGCGCCCACAAAGAGGTTGGTGTCAAAGATCGCGCGCACGCGTCCGGGCCTATTGCGTCAGGTCCATATCGCGGAACTCGACATACTTGGCGGCCAGCGCCTTGGCCTCGGCATGGTTGCAGCCCTCGACCGAAAGGAACTCGCTTACGCTCGCCTGAAGCGAATGGCGCCGCCGCGCGGAGAACTGCTTGAACGACTGTACGGTCAGGTCCGGGTTCGTGGCCAGCGCCTCCGCCTCGGCCAGCGCCCCAAGCGCCTCGAACTTCGCCACGAAGGCGGTAGCCTGGTCCTGCGTCGGCCCCGTGCAGGCCTCCCCCACCACCTGCGCGATGGTGAAGTGGTCATAGAGCCCGAAGACCGATCTCTCCTCGGCATTTGCGTGGGTCCCCATGGCGACAACGATTACAGCAATCGCGCGTCTCAGCATGATGTTCTCCGTCAGAGTTCGCGGACAAGGTCTGCGCCACACTACCTCAGAGCCATGCAGGAGCGCCAGTCAGCTTCCCTCCCGGCGCATCTCCTCCTGGCGCATCGGCATGGTGTCGATCAGGTCATAGAAGACGCGGGGGTCCGTGGGTTCGCTCACGCGCATCTTCTCGCCCCCGTCCTTGCCAACAAGGATTACCGCAAACTCGTCCTTCGGCACACCATACTTCTCGCGCAGAACGGGCGCATGCGGGACTCCGGTCCCGTCGACCTGCATGTTCACGCCGCCTATGCGGATCACCTTGATGTCCCGGTCCCGGTACTCCTTGCGATGCATGGAGAAGCGTCCGATCTGGTCCAGCAGCCGCTGATCATACTTGGACGGTGCGAAGATGATGATCGGCCGGTCCGACCAGAGATACTCCGCCATAGGATCTGCCGCTGCAGGTGCGGCGATCAGCAAAGCGGTGAGAACGGAAACAATACGCATGATCCAACCCTGTCAAACTTGTCTGACTGGGAGTCTGACACATGAGTGGAGGAGTTCAAGCCCCGCAGGCCTACACCATCCGGCTGAACCGGGCTTGGTCGCCCAGTACGCGGTCATGCAAGCGCAATGCGTGCCATACAGCGATGTTCAAAGCCGAGCCGTATATTCCGATCAGCAAGACGGTCAGTGCCCAGCCAGGTGCGTTGGCAAACATCCCGACCGCGCCCAGCATCAGCGCGCAACCCCATCCGGACATCGACAACGCCGCGCAGATCGCCATGATCAGCTTGTCGCCGCGCGGGGCCTCCATCAATGTACGGCCCAGATTGAAACTGAGGACCGGCATCACCAGGCGCTTCACCGCAAACGCTGTCAGCGTCAGCAGGGTGACGACCACCAGCTTTGCCCAGAGTTTCGGAGTGAAGGCGTCCAGATCAAGCCCGGTGCGGATCACTAGCAGGAACAACCCGCTGACCCAGGCCGCTATCAGCGCCGGTGCCATGATCGCATGTGCTGCGTGCACTGCGCGACAATACTCCTCCGTCACAGGCCGGTCCGCGCGCTTCAGCGATATCAGATCAGTCGAGACCATTGTTCCCAGCCCGACTGCCATCGCACCGAGGTGCACAAACCGGACTGTGTCGACGAACAGCGGCGCAATCTCCGCAGTGTATGGCACGGACATGGACAAGCCTTTCCCGCAGGGCATTTTGCCTTTTCACCCTCAGGTTGAGCCGAACTGTGGCCGGAATGTGGCAGATACCATGAGTCCCTGTGCAGGACCCGAGATGACAGAACCCAAGGACGGAACCTCTGAGAAGGAGACCGGAAGATGACCGACAAGATGGACCATTGGCGGCAACTGGCCGAGCGCGAGTTGAAAGGGCGCGATCCTGCGGACCTGACCTGGGAAAGCCCGGAAGGCATCGCCATCAAACCCCTTTACATGGCCGAGGATGCGGACGTGGCCCATACGGGCACGGTGCCCGGGCAGGCGCCTTTCGTACGCGGGCCGCGGGCGACAATGTACACGGGCCGGCCCTGGACGATCCGCCAGTATGCCGGGTTCTCCACCGCCGAGGCGTCGAATGCTTTTTACCGCAAGGCGCTGGCTGCTGGCGGCCAGGGCATTTCGGTCGCTTTCGACCTGGCGACCCACAGGG
>JBCDID010000323.1:0-4352 GCA_038749355.1 Pseudomonadota bacterium
CGACTTTGTGACGCTCAAGGATCAGCTCTGATCGGAACTGTCCGACCCTTCGCTCCGGCATGACCGGAGCGCTCTCACCATCGGACAGCTTGCTCCTGCCTTAAATTTGAAATATTTTGCGCCTAGCAGAGCCCTTGGCAAGGTTCCTGCTTGCAAGACCCGTGTGAATGCTGCGCCACGGGTTTGCTGAAGGGGTGGGATGGATGAACAGGTTTAGTCCGATTCAGATGGCTGTTTCGAGCGGTACGGCACATCTTTTCGATCATATAGACAGTGGTGGTCCCATGTGGACGGGCTCCGGAAAGCGCTGGGCGCGTGCGTCTGTGACTTTTGAGGAGCCGTTCGTGGTGCCTCCGATCATTCAGTTGTCGATCGCGATGATCGATGCGGATAGCGGCAAGAACCTTCGTCTCGAGCTGACAACCGAGGATGTGGGGCCCGAGGGTTTCACGGCTGTCGCCCACACCTGGAGCGATACACGGATAGGCCGGTTGCAGGTGAACTGGACCGCAATCGGCCAGGCCACGCCGGGCGCTGAACCACTTTGGGACGTGTGAACGTCTCAGGCCGGGACGTCGATCAGATCCTGAAACTCTGAGAACACTGCAGAGTAGGTGTCGCGCTTGAAAGGCACGATCTTTCCGATCAGTTCGTCGTGCTGCATCCAGGCCCAGGTGCGGAACTCGGGCTCGTCCGTCTCGATGTCGATGCCGCTGTCCGGGCCGGAATAGCGCAGCGCGAACCAGCGCTGCTTCTGCCCGCGATACTGGCCTGACCAGAGTTTTGGGATCAGCGTGCGGGGCAGGTCATATGCATGCCATTCAGCACTTTCGCGCAGGACGGCAACTTCCTCAGGGTAAATGCCTGTCTCTTCGCGGAGCTCCCTCAGAGCAGCGTCCACCGGCGTCTCCCCGGGATCGATGCCACCCTGCGGCATCTGCCATGCGTCACGGGAGTTGTCCAGCCGCTGGCCCGCGAAGATCATACCCTGCGCGTTCAACACCATGAGACCAACGCAGGGCCGGTAGGGCAGCCCTGCGATATGGTCGGCTGAGAGTTCCTGCGGCACGGCTCAGCTCAGTTCTTGTCACCTTCGTAGATGGCAAGGCCAGCCAGCAGGTCCAGCGCATAAGCAAGCTGAAAGTCCTCCGACCGCAGTTGCGCGGTCTTCTCATGGCGGCTGCGTTCCTCGTCAAGCTGGCGTTGTTCGTCCTCGCTCAACTCATTCTCGAGACTGCCACGAAGTTCGGCCTCGGAACGGGCCGGACGCGAGGCTTCGTCCGCATCCGTCACCCGGCGCTCTTCGACAAGAATATCCGGCTCGATCCCAAGCGCCTGAATAGACCTTCCCGACGGTGTAAAGTACCGCGCGGTAGTCAGCTTCATCGCGCCCTTCTCGCCCAACCGCATGACAGTCTGCACGGACCCCTTGCCGAAGCTCTTCGCGCCCAGAATGATCGCCCGGCGCTGGTCCTGAAGAGCCCCTGCCACGATCTCGGACGCGGATGCCGAACCTTCATTGATCAGCACGACAATCGGTTTGCCGTCTGTCAGGTCACCCGCCCGCGCGTTCACGCGGTCGGCCTCGTCCAGATCGCGACCACGGGTCGAGACGATCTCGCCAGTCTCAAGGAACGCGTCCGAGACCTGGATCGCCTGGCTTAGCAACCCGCCCGGATTGTTGCGAAGATCGACCACATAGCCCTGAAGCTTGTCGTCGCCGATCTCCTTGCGCATCTTGGCGATCGAGCTTTCCAGATTATCATAGGTCTGCTCGTTAAACGTCGTGATGCGGAGCACTGCGACATTGCCTTCAGCGCGCGCACGCACCGCGCGGATCTTGATGGTGTCGCGGGTGATGGTCACGTCGAAGGGCTCTTCGGCACCTTCGCGGGAGATGGTGATCACGATGTCGGACCCGATGGGGCCGCGCATCTTGTCCACCGCCTCCGAGAGGGTCAGACCCAGCACGGACTCGCCGTCGATATGCGTGACGAAGTCGCCAGCCTCTAACCCGGCCTTCGCAGCGGGCGTGTCATCGATTGGCGCGACCACCTTGACGAAGCCGTTCTCCATAGTGACCTCGATCCCGAGACCGCCGAACTCGCCCTTGGTCTGCTCGCGCATGTCTTCGAAGTTCTGCGGCGGCAGGTAGCCGGAATGAGGATCCAGAGATGCCAGCATTCCGTCAATGGCGGCCTCGATAAGCTGTTGCTCGTCGACCTCCTCCACATAGGATCCGCGTACGCGCTCGAAGATCTCGCCGAACAGGTCGAGATACTCGTAGGTGTTGCGAGAATCGTTGCTCTGCGCCAGCGAGCTCGTGACGGTCATGGCCCCGGCACCGATTGCCGTGCCCATCAGCAAGGCCAAAATTGTCTGTCGCGTCATCTGCCAGCTTCCCTTTCCGTCAGGTCGAACCACACGGCGGGATCGACGGCCTCGTCTCCACGCCTCAGTTCAATATAGAGTTTCCGGTTACCGATCTCATCACGATCGGTTGTTTCTTCAAGCAAAAATTCATCTGATGAGGGGATTGGGCCACCAAGGTCGCCCAGCCGTTCCCCTGCAAGCACGATTTCTCCCGCCACGCGTTCCGTGCGCGCGAGACCTGCAAGCACCATTAGCGTACCAGTTTCCGGCTCTAAGATGACCACCTCGCCATAGTCGATCAGCGGACCCGCATATCGGATCGTGCCATCCCAAGGGGCAGAGACCTCGGCATAGGCTGGCGCATTCATGGTGATCCCGAAGCCTTTGCGCCCCTGAGGGTCCTTGTCACCGAACCAGGCAATGACTTGTCCGCGGACCGGCGGGGAGATCAGCCCGCGAGCCTCTGTGAAGCTGACCAGCGCATGCGGATCGCCTGCCTCGGATGCGCGCAGCGCCGAGGACAGCTCTCCCAGATTGGTCGCTGTCTGCGCCGCCACTTCCGCCTGAGCCTTCAGGTCGGCGCGCGAGGGCAGCTTCCGGCCTCTCCGCGTGCTCAGGGCCTCCGACGTTTGGTTGCGCAGTGCCTGGAGTGTGGCCAGCGTTCCACGGATCTCGACCCGAGCAGCCTCCTGCGCGGCGCGTGATTGTTGAATCTTGTCCAGCCGACCGCGCAGTCGCGCCGCCGCTGTAGCCAGTTCCGGAGAGATCTCCGACATCATGCCTGCACCCCGCATCGCGGCCACGGGCCCACCTGGGAACATCATAATCGCCGAACGGGGCGCTTGGCTCAGCGACTGCATCGCGCCGACCAGAGTCTCCAGCCGCGTGCTGTCCTTCGCGAGATCCGCCTTCATGCGGCCCTCACGCCCCCGCATCCGGCGGAGGACCTCGCGATAGGTGGAGAGCGCGTGCTCGTGCGCCGCTACCGCTTTGCCGAGCGCTGCCAGTCGAGCCCGCCCGCCTGAGGCTTTCTTCAGCGCGGTGGATGCTGCCTCTAGTTGGGTGCGAGTCTGGTCCATTTGCTCGGCTGGGCTCTGGGCCCTGGCCGCACCCACGAGGGCGAGGGTTGCGATAAGGAGAGCGCCCGCGAGCCGTCTCATTCCGGCCTGCGCAATAACGACCGGCCCGTCATCTCGACAGGTTGGTCCAGGTCCATGAGGTGCAGAACCGTTGGCGCAAGGTCCGCCAGCCGCCCATCCGCAAGCACGCAGTCCAGCGCCATGTCACCATACTGCGCCAGCACCAAGGGGACAGGATTCAACGTATGCGCCGTGTGCGGCCCACCCGCCGGGTCGAACATCACCTCGCAATTGCCGTGGTCTGCCGTGACTAGCATCGCGCCGCCAACTTCCTCCAGAGCAGCGATCGCGACGCCGAGGCCATGATCCACGGCCTCACACGCAGCAATCGCCGCCTCAAGGGAGCCTGTGTGCCCCACCATATCCGGGTTGGCGTAATTCACGACAATCAGATCGTAGCCGTCGCGGATGCCGGCGACCAGCTTTTCGGTTACTTCCGCCGCCGACATCTCAGGGGCCAGATCATATGTTCGCACTTTGGGTGAGGGTGCCATGTGCCGGTCTTCGCCCGGGTCCGGATCTTCGATCCCGCCGTTCAGGAAGAAAGTGACATGCGGGTACTTCTCGGTTTCGGCGAGCCGGAGCTGGCGTTTGCCGTTCATGGCGACCCATTCGCCGAGCGTGTGCACGATTTCCTCCGGCGGGAACATGGCGGGCATGAACTGGTCGAGATGGTCCGAGTAGGAGACCATCCCGAGCGTTGCCGCGAACTCCGGCGCGGCGGCGCGGTCGAAAGCGTCGAAGCCCGGGTCCACCAGCGCGCCGAGGATCTCCCGCGCACGGTCCGCCCGGAAGTTGGCGCAGATCAGCCCGTCACCATCCATCATGCCGGGAAACTCG
>JBCDID010000324.1:0-4297 GCA_038749355.1 Pseudomonadota bacterium
CGACTTCGCTTTCTTTGTTCACTCTCAGAACCCAGTAGGCGCCGCGAACATCAAAAGCCTTCTCGAGAACTATCTCGGCCATCGCAAAACCAACTAGTCAGCACCCGTCGGTGGGTTGAAAACCCACCCTACGGCAGTCGGGAAAACTGGTTCAGATGTGGTCCACCGCGCGCTGGACCGATCATCGCGCGGTGGGGGGGCAACATGGAGATCGAGAAGGGTTGAAATCCGAATGTGAAAGTAGCCTGCTCAATATACAATCTGCGTATCCAGTAATTGTACGTTAAATCAATATCGCGCTACCAGATACGTGTATATCCGCCATGTCCCTGTGTACTTGGGTTAACAGATTGTTTCGCCCTTCGGGCGAGCGGTTGGTGCATCACGCCCCGCTTGCGCGGAGCCGTCAGCGTTTCAGGAAGAACCTGAATCGCTTGTTCGCTGCCTCTCGCTGCGCTCGAACGCGAAAAGCTATGAGTGGCGCCTAAGGTGCTTCCCAAAACGCTTTAGGATGACACCCTAGGCGGTGCCTCTGGCGGCTTGACGGGGAAGGTGGACAAGCGCAGGTTCTGGCCAGCCAACAAGGAGCCTCGCCATGGATCGTCCCGTCGAATCTCAGCCGTTTTCCCTGCGTGCCCGGCACCGGGATGGCGGCACGCCGATGCTCAACTATTGGGGGGCGAATTCGGACTATGGCACGCTCCGCTCCGTCCTGCTCGGCCCCATCGAGAACTACCGGTGGCTGAAGACCTCGTCCCTTTCCAAGAAGACGCTACGCCGGGGTGTGCACTTCGACCCGGCTGTTGCCCGCGCCCAGCATGCCGAGATGGTCTCGGCCTATGAGAGCGCCGGTGTCGAGGTTCATACCCACGCGCCCGATCCAGAGCTGCCCTATCAGGTCTACGCCCGCGACAGCTCCGTCATGACGCCTTATGGCGCCATCATCACGAACATGAGCCAGTGGTGGCGGCGCGGCGAGAACTTCCGCTGCATCGAGACCTATGAACGGCTTGGCATCCCGATCTACGACTACGTGACCGCGGGCACGTTCGAGGGCGGGGATTTCAACGTGATCGAGCCGGGCGCTGTGCTGATCGGGTGGGAATGTTCCGGCGACGATACCTCTGGACGCTCACAGGAGCAGGCGGCCGAGCAGATCAGGGGCTGGTTGGAGGCCGAGGGCTGGGAGGTGATGCTCGCCGATATCGACCCCTACTATGTTCATATCGACCTGATGGTCGTGATGCTCGCGCCGAAGCTCGCCGCCGTTTGCATCGAGTGCACCGACCCGAAGATCATCGACTGGCTGCGCGCCAAGGGCATCCGCCTGATCGAGGTGCCGTTCCAGGAGACCATGGCGCTGGGCTGCAACGTGGTGGCGCTGGGTGAGGATCGGGTGCTGCTGCCCGCGGCCTCGAAGACGTTGAAGGAGAAGCTGCGCGCCGAGGGCTTCACCATCTACGATCCCGAGCTCGACATGATCACCCAGGGCGGCGGCGGTGTGCACTGCATGTGCCAGAGCCTGCGGCGCGACCCGGTTTAGAGCGCCCCGGCCGCGAAGGTGTGGAGAGGCGGCCGGGGCTTTTATGGTCGGCTGTGGTAAATGCCGACCAGGGGGAACTCAATCGAGGGTGAAGAGCTTGTCGAAAATCGGGATGCCGGTGCCGCTGGTGCGCCGTGCGCGCTGCCCGGTCAGGATGCTGGGACGGTAGAACTGCTGTTGCCCGACCGGCACGATGCCGGTTGCCTTCTCAAGCTCACGGTTGCGGCCCCGATCGATCTCGAATGCAAGACCTGAGGACCGGGTGCCGGCGTCCTCCTCCGTCGTGACCTTGGGCAGCTCACCGGCAATACCCTGGAATGGCTGTGACTGTGCGTGCGCGGCACCCGTGGCCGTCGCGCCGACAAGAAGAACTGCGATCAGTGTCCGCATGGGATCTCTCCGTTGGGCCTCGCTACAGATAATATAGTGGACTCTGGCGCGATTCACACACCAGCTGTTCACCTTTTCGTAAAGTTCGCGGCAAAGCGAAGCGCAACCCCGCCCCTACACATCGCCCGCGATGTGCGCTAAGAGCCGCGCGAAACACGAACACGCTGAGGCAAACCCCATGAAATTCACCCTGTCCTGGCTGAAGGAGCATCTCGAGACAGAGGCCTCTCTGGCCGAGATCTGCGATGCGCTGACCGATCTGGGGTTGGAGTTGGAAGGCCTCGAGGACCCCGCCGAGCGGCTCGGCGCCTTCACCATTTGCCGGGTGATCGAGGCGGTGCAGCACCCCAATGCCGACCGCCTGCGCCTCTGTCGGGTGGAAGCCTGGGTCGATGGCCCCGACAAGCCTTCTCAGGAGGTGCAGGTCGTCTGTGGCGCGCCCAATGCGCGGACCGGGCTCGTCGGCGTCTTCGCGCCTCCGGGCACCCATGTCCCGGGCACCGGCGTCGACCTGAAGCCCGGCGTGATCCGGGGCGTCGAGTCGAACGGGATGCTCTGCTCCGAGCGGGAACTCGAACTGTCGGACGACCACGACGGCATCATAGACCTGCCCGAGGACGCGCCCATGGGCGTGCGCTACATCGATTACACGGACGCAAACGACCCGACCATCGAGATCGCTATCACGCCGAACCGCCCCGACGCGCTTGGGGTGGCAGGCATTGCCCGGGATCTGGCCGCACGAGGCCTCGGCCGGGTCATCACACCCGTAATCAAGCCCGTCAAAGGAACCTTCCCCTGCCCCATCACCGTCACCATCGAGCCGGATGTGCTGGCCAAGGCACCGGTCTTCTCCGGCCGCCTGATCAAGGGCGTCAAGAACGGGCCGTCGCCTGCCTGGCTGCAACAGCGCCTGCGCGCGATCGGACTGCGTCCGATCTCCAAGCTCGTCGATGTGACCAACTTCATTACCTACGACCTCAACCGCCCGCTGCACGTCTTTGACGCGGACAAGGTGAAGGGCAACATCCGGGTGCACTGGGCCGAGGAAGGCTCGACCCTCATGGCGCTTGATGACAAGGAATACACGTTCTCGCCGGACATGATCGCGATCTCGGACGATGGGGGGCCGGAGTCCATCGCGGGCATCATGGGCGGCGCGCCCACGGGCTGTCAGGAGGACACGGTCAACGTCTTCGTCGAGTCGGCTTATTGGGATCCGGTCACGACAGCCTCCACGGGTCGCCGGCTGAAGGTCCACTCGGATGCCCGCTACCGGTTCGAGCGCGGGATCGACCCGGCCTCCTGCGAGCCCGGGATTGAGGCCGCGACGAAGATGATCACGGACCTCTGTGGGGGCGAGCCGTCCGAGATGATCACCGCAGGCGCCGTCCCCGATACTTCGCGCAGCTACTCCCTGCGGATCGGGCGGACCGAGGAACTGGTCGGCATGAAGGTCGAACGCGAGGAGCAGATCCGAATCCTGGGCGAGCTCGGCTTCTCCGCGACCGGTATGGGCGATGTGCTTGAGGTCTGGGTGCCGTCCTGGCGGCCTGACGTGCATGGCGAGGCGGATCTGGTCGAGGAGATCGCCCGCGTGGCCTCTCTCACCAAGCTCGTTTCCCAACCCCTGCCCCGCGCCTCGGGCGTGGGCCGCAAGACCCTGACGCCTCTTCAGACGCGGGAGCGGGATGCCCGGCGCACGCTGGCCGCACTCGGGTTGAACGAGTGCGTGACCTACTCTTTCATAGCGGAAGAACATGCCGAGCTGTTCGGCGGCGGCGGGGACCAGATGCGCCTCGACAACCCGATTTCGTCGGAGATGTCCCATATGCGCCCCTCCGCGCTGCCCGGTCTGCTGTTGGCGGCCGCCAAGAACCAGGCGCAGGGGACATTGGATGTCGGCCTCTTCGAGGTGGGCGCGGGCTATCACGGACCGGAGCCCGGCGAGCAGAAGGCGCTGGCCTGCGCTGTACGCGTTGGTGCAAGCACGGCGCGGCACTGGGCCGGCACGCGCCGTCCGGTGGACATGATGGACGCCAAGGCGGATGCCGAGGCTGTGTTGGCGACCTTGGGTGCGCCGGTGGAACGGTTGATGGTTGCGCGCGAGGCGCCCTCCTGGTTACACCCCGGCCGCTCGGCGCTGCTGAAGCTCGGGCCAAAGAACCCGCTTGCGGCGTTCGGCGAACTTCACCCCAAGATCGTGAAGGCCATGGACCTCCGTGGGCCTGCAGTTGCAGTCGAGCTTTATCTGGAGGCCCTGCCGCCGTCGAAACGCAAGGGCACCGCGCGGCCGGCGCTGACGCTGGATGCGCTTCAGGCGGTGGATCGGGACTTCGCCTTCGTGGTGGATGCGGGCGTCGA
>JBCDID010000325.1:0-4263 GCA_038749355.1 Pseudomonadota bacterium
GAGCTGAGCTTCGGCGTGCCTCTGATTCAGGAAGACGAGGACGAGTCGGAGTTCTTCCGCCTGTCCATCGGTACTCGTTTCTGAGGTCGATGCTCCGGCAGTCGCGCAATTCTGGTCGCGCTCTCACAGCATCCCGGCGCGCCTTCGTTTTCGGACTGGCAGCGAGTTGCGCGATCCCCGATGTCGCGTGGTCGGCAGAGATCCTCGTGGTGTCCCGTGAACGGGTGCTCCGGGAGGCAAGTATAGCTCGCACCCTAAAGGACGCCGAGGAGGCGATGACCCGGCAACTTCAAACCTCCGTCGATGACGCGACAGCGCGACTAGCTGCCGAGGAGGAGGAACTCGCCAAGCTAAGGGCAGAGTTGGATGCAGAGGCATTCGAACAACGAGCGAAAGACTTCGACCGTCGCATCCGAGCAGTGCGCCGGGCTGCTCAGGAGAGGGCAGCCTTTCTGCAGCGCGGGTTTCAGGAGGCGCGCGCCTCGGTTGTGGCCGCGTTGCCGTCGCTTCTGGAACAGGTGCGGGTTGCCAGGGGAGCGAGTCTGGTTCTGAATGCGGACCAGATACTGGCAGCGGATGCGGGTGTGGATGTCACCGAGGAGCTGATCGCTCTCATGGACGCGGAAGGGCCTCGCCCCCTGCCTCCGAAAATCGATCTCAGTCTTCCTTTGCTCCCGCCGCCAGACGCATCTGCGGACAGTGCCGCGACCAGCGCGCAATGAGGCTTGACCCCTCGCTTGCGCGCGTTATGCAACGACCTGATTAGGAGGGTGTCCTGAAGAGGGCGTGAGATGACAGATACCGAAGAAACCCAGGCCACATCCGCGGATCTCGCGCGTATCAAGCGCATGATCCCGCACCGCTACCCATTCCTGCTGATCGATCGGGTCGAGGAGATCCACAAGAACACCAGCGCCATTGGCGTGAAGATGGTCACGAACAACGAACCCTTCTTCCAGGGGCACTTCCCGGACAAGCCGATCATGCCGGGCGTGATGATCGTCGAGGCCATGGCGCAAACGGCGGGCGTTCTAGTGGTCGAGACACTCGGCATGATCGATCAGGGCTTGCTGGTCTACTTCATGACGCTCGACAAGACGCGGTTCCGCAAGCTCGTCGAGCCTGGCCAGGTGTTGGAGTTGCATGTGAAGATCCTGCGTGGGCGCGGGAAGATCTGGAAGTTCTGGGGCGAGGCCAAGGTCGAGGGCGAGATCGTTGCGGAGGCCGAATACTCCGCCATGATCATCACTCAGGACGACGAACGCCGCCGTGGCGGTGACGCGTGAGCATTCATCCCTCCAGTGTCGTCGAGGATGGTGCGGTTCTCGGGGCTGATGTGCGCATCGGACCCTTCTGCACAGTCGGGGCAGGGGTGCGGCTTGGCGATGGTGTCGAGCTGGTCTCCCACGTCGCTGTCGCCGGCGAGACGTCAGTGGGCGAGGCCACGAAGATCTGGCCGTTTGCCTCCATCGGGCACCAGCCGCAGGACCTCAAGTTTTCAGGCGAGACCTCCTATCTGGAGATCGGTGCCCGCAATATGATCCGCGAGCATGTGACCATGAACCCGGGCACTTCCGGTGGCGGGCTCTACACACGGGTGGGCGACGATGGGCTCTACATGATGGGCTGTCACGTAGGCCACGACTGCCAGATCGGCAATCACGTGATCATGGCCAACAACGCGACGTTGGCGGGACATGTCGAGATCGGCGATTTTGCCTTCATGGGCGGGTTGTCGGCCGTGCATCAGTTTGTGCGGATCGGTGCGCATGCAATGGTTGGCGGTATGACCGGGGTTGAGAAGGACGTCATTCCGTTCGGCTCCGTGATTGGCAACCGGGCGCATCTGGGCGGGTTGAACATCATCGGGATGCGCAGACGCGGGTTCGACAAGTCGCAACTGCATACGGTGCGGGAGGCCTACAAGGCCATCTTCGGCGGCGCAGGCACGCTGGCGGAGAAAGCTGCCGCTGTGGCGGAAAACCATGGAGATGCTGAGGCAGTGCAGGAGATCACGGCGTTCATTCTCGCGGACACATCCCGGCATTTCTGCACCCCTCGCGAAGTCTGACAGGCATGTCTGAGACCGGAGGACCGCCGGGTCTCGTTGCGATTATCACTGGGCGTGGGGCACTGCCGCGCGAGATTGCCGAGGCCCGTGCCAAGGCCGGATTGCCCTATCTGCTGATTGTATTCCAGAACTGCTTCGAGGACTGGATGGGTGATCACCCCCACGCTCATCACGAGTTTGAACGGGCGGGGGCGGTCTTTCGGGAGATGCGCAAGGCAGGGGCTGAACATGTTGTGTTTGCGGGTGCCATGAACCGGCCCAAGCTTCGACCATGGCGTGCCGATCTCAAGGCAGCAGGGCTACTTGCCAAGGCTATCCGTCTTCTCGGTAAGGGCGATGATGCCATGCTGCGTGGCTTCGCCGGGATCTTTGAGGCCGAGGGGCTGACGATGCTCAGCCCGGTGGACATTCTCGGCGGCGAGTTGCTTGTGAAGGCCGGCTTGATGGGCGCCAGGGGCCCCTCCGATCAAGACAAGGCCGATGCGGCGCGCGCGGCGGATATCGTGCGCGCACTGGGGCCGCTGGACGTTGGGCAGGGGGCCGTGGTGGCGCGTGGGATCTGTCTCGGCGTGGAGGCCATAGAGGGCACGGACTTGATGCTCGCGCGCGTTGCCGATCTCCCTCCCGAGCGGAGGGCGACCGCGCCCGCGCCATCCGGGGTTCTGTTCAAAGGGCCGAAGCCGGATCAGGACCGACGTATGGATCTGCCCACCGTGGGCGCGACGACCATTCAGGCCGCACGTGCCGCGGGACTGAACGGCGTGGTGGTTGTTGCCGGTCAGACGGTTCTGATGGAAGGTGATGCAACACGGTCGGCGCTCGACTCGACCGGGCTCTTTCTGTACGGCGCGAAAGAGGACGAACTGGCAGATTGGGGCTAGGCTCCGGTGACAGCGGCGCGCACATGCTACATCATTGCGGGTGAACCGTCCGGAGACCGTCTTGGCGGGGCTTTGATGGGTGCGCTGAAGGCTGCAGCTCCGTTTGAGTTTCACGGTGTCGGTGGGCAGGACATGATCGCGGCGGGTCTGGCGTCCCGGTTCGACATGGGTGAACTGACGGTGATGGGCATCTCCGAGGTCTTGCCCAAGTTACCGGGGCTCCTCCGTCGCATTCGCGAGACTGCTGATGATGTGATCGCTCGCCGTCCGGACGTGCTCATCACCATCGACAGCCCCGACTTCACCTTGCGTGTCGCGAAGCGTTCGCGTCGGGCACTGCCGGATCTCAAGGTCGTGCATTACGTGGCACCTTCCGTCTGGGCCTGGCGTCCAGGGCGCGCTGCCAAGATGGCGCGGCACGTGGATCACGTTCTGGCGCTCCTGCCCTTCGAGCCGCCTTACATGCATGCCGCTGGCATGACCTGCGAGTTCGTGGGGCATCCGATCGCGGGGCGTGAAGTTCCGACACCTGAAGCGGTTGCGGCCTTCCGACAGCAACTTGGTGTTGAGGTGAGCCATCCCCTGCTGCTCCTCGCACCTGGGTCCCGCAAGGGCGAGGTGCGGCGGCTCATGCCGATGTTTCTCGAGACCATGTTGAGGCTGCAGGCCCGTTGCCCCGGCCTGAACATCCTCTGCCCCGTAGCCGAGACGGTTGAGACCGAGGTTCGTGCGGCGCTGGACGGATTGGCGATGCCGACCCACATTCTGGCCCCCAGCGTCGGCTCGGATGCAAAGCATCTGGCTTTCGCTGCTGCGGACGCTGCGCTTTGTGCCTCAGGGACTGTGACGCTGGAAGTCGCGGCGGCCAACACCCCGATGGTGGCGGCTTACAAGACCACTCGGCTGACGGCCGCCATTGCGCGGCGCCTGCTCAAGATCAATTCGGCGAACCTTGTGAACCTGGTCTCGGGGAGGCTGGTTGTGCCGGAACGGCTGCAAGAGTTCTGTTCTGTAGATGCGCTTGAAGGTGATCTTCTGCCCCTGTTGACGGATCCAGCGGCGGGTGACGAGCAGCGCACAGCCTTCGCGAAGGTCCTGCAAGCCATGGGTCGCGGCGGACCGCCGCCGGAGGAGCGCGCCGCCACTTCCGTACTCCAGTTCCTCGCAGGCAATGCCCGGATCCCTAAAGAAGAAGGCCCCGGGCTTTTGCCTCCGGGGCCCTCGGATCGTCACATCGGCAAACGCTAGCGCCGTGTAGGGTGCATCCGGTCGCCGCAGAGCGGCGGGCAGATGCACCGGCGCCCGCAGGGC
>JBCDID010000326.1:0-4221 GCA_038749355.1 Pseudomonadota bacterium
CCAGGAGATGGAAACCGCCGTCCGCATGGGCATGAACCTGACCTGCCTGATCCTGAATGACAGCTCCTACGGGATGATCCGCTGGAAGCAGGCTAACATGGGCTTCAAGGACTGGGGGCTGGAATACGGCAATCCGGACTTCGTGAAGTACGCCGAGAGCTACGGGGCGCATGGTCATCGGATCGAGAGCTCGGCGCATCTGACCGAGACGCTCGCGCATTGTCTGTCGACCGACGGGGTGCACCTGATCGATTGCCCGGTGGACTATGCCGAGAACGATCAGATCCTGAATATCGACATCAAGAAGCAAAGCGCCGCTATCTGATCCATCGGATCAAGGGTGCATCACACCTGCAAGCAGGCTTGGATGCACCCTACGCGGCGCATGACCCGAGGATTCGGACATGCTGAAAGACACCTATCCCTATTACCTCGCCAATGAAGCGATGATGCCGAACACGGATCTGGCCGTGACGGACAAGTATACCGGCGAGGTTGCCTTCCGCTGTGCGCTGGCCGATGCCAAGGCCATCGATGCGGGCATCGCCGCCGCGGTCGAGGCCGCCGAGCCCATGGCCGAGATGGCGTCCTACGAGAAACAGGCAGTGCTGGATCACTGCGTCGCCCGCTTCAAGGAGCGGTTCGATGAGCTGTCCTATGCGCTCTGCGTCGAGGCAGGCAAGCCGATCAAGGATGCCGAGGGCGAGGCCACCCGCCTCATCGACACCTTCCGCATCGCCGCCGAGGAATCGACCCGGATGCATGGCGAGTTGCAGGCTCTGGACATCTCGCCCCGCGCCAAGGGCTATCGGGGCATGTGGAAGCGGGTGCCCATCGGGCCGTGCTCGTTCATCTCGCCGTTCAACTTCCCTTTGAACCTTGCCGCCCACAAGATCGCGCCTGCCATCGCGGTGGGTTGCCCGTTCGTCATGAAACCGGCGTCCAAGACGCCGCTGGGTGCGATCATCATGGGCGAGGTGCTGGCCGAGACCGACCTGCCCAAGGGTGCGTTCTCGATCCTGCCCTGCTCACGCGACGGGGCGGATCTGTTCACGGTGGACGAGCGGCTGAAACTGTTGTCCTTCACCGGCTCCCCCGGCGTCGGCTGGGACCTGAAGGCGCGCTGCGGCAAGAAGAAGATCGTGCTGGAGCTTGGTGGCAACGCGGCGGTCGTCGTGGACAAGGACACGGATCTGGGTGACGCGGTCGCCCGCATCATCTTCGGCGCGTTCTACCAATCGGGTCAGTCCTGCATCGGCGTCCAGCGGATCATCATCCACGAGGACATCTATGACGTGATGAAGGAGAAGCTGGTCGCCAAAACCGCGACCCTCGTCGCCGGGGACCCGAAGGACCCGAACACGTTCATCGGGCCGATGATCTCCGAGAAGGAGGCCGCGCGGCTGGACGGCTGGATCCAGGAGGCAGTGGGCGCGGGTGCGACGCTGCTCTGTGGCGGGAACCGCGAGGGGGCCATGCTGGAGGCGACCCTGCTGGAGAACGTGCCCCGCGACAGCAATGCCGTGCGTGAGGAGGCCTTCGGCCCGCTCGCCATCCTGTCCAAGTTCCGCGATTGGGATGACGCCATCGCCGAGGTCAACGACTCGAAGTTCGGCCTGCAGGCGGGCATCTTCACCCGCGACTTCTACAAGGTACAGAAAGCCTGGGACAAGCTGGACGTGGGCGGGGTCGTCGTGGGCGACGTGCCCTCGTACCGGGTCGACAACATGCCCTATGGGGGCGTGAAGGACTCCGGCCTTGGTCGCGAAGGGATCGTCTTCGCCATGGAGGACATGACCGAGATCCGCAACCTCGTGATCCGGACGCCACCGGGCGCATGAGCACCAGCGTGCCACCCAACTTGCCTGCTGGAAACAATTGAAACACCGCCAGAAACAGGGCTGAAGACCGGCGTCCGTATTCTCGTTGCTTGGGCTTGGAGGAGATTGCCTCCAGAGCGAGCAAAGAGGATTATTTTATGAAGGATCTTACGAAAACTCTCGCCCATGACGGGATTGAACAACCGGCGTTTGGGCTGTTGACCGATGGCACCCTAGAGCCTGCGGACAGTCTGGCTGAACGGCATGGTGCCGAACCAAGGGTAGATGACAGTGATGTTCGGGAGCCGGCGGGCCCCGACGTTACGCGCAGTGGGGACCCGGAGGCGTCGACCATCGACATGGCACCGACCGGCCTACGATCGACGGACGACGAACCCGAACGCCGCGAATCTGACTTCAAAGTGCTGCACTCCGGCCCCGGCTGGCAGATCGCAGATGCCGAACTGATCTGGGCAGTGGTCAACAACACACCCGAGCCGGTTATCGGAGACGCTGACTACACGTGGGGCACCTTCGGGGATGACTTCATGGTCGGCACCAATGGCGCCGACTTCCTCGTGCCGATCGAAGGCAACGACATAGTCCATGGGGGTGACGGCAACGACCTGATTGTTGAGTTGACCGGACACAATTCGCTCTACGGCGACGCTGGCATTGATGCGATCATCGGTGGCGATCAAACAGACGAAATCTTCGGAGGTCTCGACAACGACATTCTGAGGGGCAAAGAAGGCGACGATTTCCTATCTGGTGATCATGGAGACGACTGGCTCACCGGAGGCGAAGGCGAGGACGACCTTCTCGGAGGCGCCGGGGCTGATACCTTCTACTGGGCTGCCATGGACGACGATGGCGGCAAGGACGACATCCTGGATTTCGAACTCGGCATCGACTCGCTCTACTTTACGGAGGACTCTGGCGGCCAGAGCTACTTCGCGCCCCACGCGGTTCTGTCCGATGTCATTATCGCCCTCGACAACGGGGCAAACACCGAGATCCTCGTCAACCACCACTCCGAGGGCTGGCTGGTGGTCGCCGATATCCACAATATCGATCATCTGGATGTTCAGGCAGCAATCGACGATGGTAGCATCCTGGGGTCCGAGCCATGGTCAGAATTCATTTACTAGAGCGGTTTCAAGGCCAAGCAAATGACCGAGATCAGTACTCCGTGATCCGCACGCCTCCCGGCGCATGATCCGACGCGCAGGGTGGGTCTCGATCCACCCTGCGGCAGCCTCACCGGAACGGCGCCTCATCAAAGCTGCGGAGCTTGCGCGAATGCAGGCGGTTGTCCGGGGTCGCGCTCAACTTCTCCATCGCGCGGATGCCGACTTCGAGATGCCTGTCGACCTGTTGGCGGTAAAATTCCGACGCCATCCCGGGCAGCTTCAACTCTCCGTGCATGGGCCGGTCCGAGACCACCAGAAGAGTCCCGTAAGGAACCCGGAACCGGAACCCGTTCGCGGCGATGGTCGCGCTCTCCATATCCAGGGCGATCGCGCGGGATTGCGAGAACCGGCGGATGGGTTCCGCCTGATCACGAAGCTCCCAGTTCCGGTTGTCGATGGAGGCCGTGGTGCCTGTCCGCATGACCTCCTTCAGTCGGTCCGGTCCAACGCCGGTGACCTCGGCAACCGCACCCTCCAGCGCCTGCTGGATTTCGGCCAAGGCCGGAATGGGCACCCATAGCGGCAGGTCCGCATCCAGAACATGGTCGTCGCGGACATAGCCATGGGCCAGCACATAGTCGCCGAGGCGTTGAGTGCGCCTGAGCCCCGCGCAATGGCCGAGCATCACCCAGGCCGACGGGCGCAGCACGGCCACATGGTCCGTCATAGTCTTGGCGTTGGACGGGCCGACGCCGATATTGATCAGCGTGATCCCGGCGAGCCCCGGCGCTTGCAGGTGATAGGCCGGCATCTGCGGCAGCCGCGCGGGGTCAGGCGGCTCAACGAACTGTGTGTATCGGCTATCCGGGTTCTCGACCTCGCGGCGGGCATACTCCCGGAAAGCCTCCACGTAGAACTGGTAGTTTGTGTAGAGCACGAAGTTCTGAAACTCGGAGCTGTCCGTCCCCGAATAGTGCCGCAGCCGGTGCAGCGAGTAGTCCACGCGCGGCCCGGAGAAGAGCGCCAGCGGGCGAGGTCCACCGCTTAGGAAGTCGTACTCTCCGTTCACCACCTGATCGTCCATGGTGGACAGGTCTGGCGCATCGAACAGCCGCGCGAAGTCGTTCAGCCTGTCGGCACCAAAGCCGCCCTCCAGGTGCAGTCCCTCTGCAAAGGCGAAATGCACGGGGATCGGCATGTCGCTGAGGCTTATCTCAATTGCGCAGCCATGATTGCAGATCAGTTCGCGGAATTGCGTCAGCAGGTAG
>JBCDID010000327.1:0-4212 GCA_038749355.1 Pseudomonadota bacterium
GCCGTTAGGCGCGAGAATGCCAAGATTGCGCCCAACGTCCACCTTGAAGGTAGCGTTGTGCAGGATGACCTTCTGATGACCCTTGCTCCAGAAGGATTTGCTGACATTCTCGAACCTGATCATGCGTTGTCCAGGTATCCCGAGTTCCAACCCATTTCCGCATTCTGCGGGTCTGATACCCGTCAGATAACGCATTTTTGGTTAATACCGTAGTGTTTCCTTGACGGAACTGCGGCGGAATCTGGGTAATGCTGGCTTGGGAACCCACTGAACATACTGGAAAATCGCCACATGAGAGCTTAGATGCAACGTATGATTGATCGTATACTTTCTCTGCTGAACGGCGGCAGATCTGCCCCACAAGAGGACAGTGAACAAGCCGGGCGGACGGCGATTGCGGCTATCCTCGTGGAGGCTGCGAATGCGGACGGGGTTTATCTGGACGCCGAACAGACCATGATCGACCGGATCCTTGCTGAGCGGTTTGGGCTGTCCAATGATGCGGCTCAAGAGCTTCGCATCGACGGTGAAACAGCCCAGGCTGAGGCCGTCGACCTTGTGGGCTTCACGCGTGCCGTCAAGGACGCTGTGCCTTTCGAGGAACGCATCGAGGTGATCGAGGCCGTCTGGCGCGTGGTCTATGCCGACGGTGAGCGTGACATGGACGAGGGCGCGCTGATCCGGAAACTCTCTGGTCTGCTCTACGTGCCGGACCGCGACGCGGGGCTGGCGCGGCAACGCGTGCTGGGAGGGAAATAGCAATGCAGAACCCCTCGATCATGTCGCATGTGTCGGTCGGAACCAACGACCTGGATCGGGCGCTTGCCTTCTATGATGCAGTTCTGGCGACGCTGGGCGGCAAGCGGTTGATCGAACATGCGGAGGCTGTGGCGTATGGCCGGGAATATCCGGAATTCTGGGTGAACACTCCCTATGACGAGAAGACAGCCACCAACGGCAATGGGGCTCATTTCGCCTTCTTCGCTCACAGCAAATCCGAGGTCGACGCGTTCCACGCCGCAGCCCTTGTCGCTGGCGGGACCGACGACGGCGCACCCGGCCCGCGACCGCAATACGGCGCACCGTTCTACGGCTGCTACATCCGCGACCTCGACGGGAACAAGATCGAGGCGACCTTCTGGGATTTCGAGCTCGCTGCTGCGGAGAACGGCTAAGCGAGATCGTATCGCTTCAGAAGGCGATCCATGGGCCTGCCATCCTTCAATGGTTGCGCCCTGATAACGTCATAGTCCACGAAGCCCATGGACGTGTAGTAGCCCAACCCCGGCACGTTATCGGCTCTGATGCGGGCATTGATGGTCGTCACGCCTGCGGCACGCGCCCGTCGGATTGTCTCGGCGAACATGGCACGCCCAACGCCGGGCACCCGGGGTTCAACCCGCGCGAAGCTGCCGATATCGGCCCAGCCGTCCGGCAGCGTGTCCATACGCTCCAGCGCCTGAAAGCCGTAGAGAACTCCGTCCGCACCGACCGCCACGACGCAACTCACATAGCCTGCGCTCTGGAGATAGTGGGAAGTGAAGTCCGCCTCCGAGATTGGGTCCTCACGCGCGGTGGTCCCGCCTATAGTCACGATCTCGTTCAGCAGCGCTGCGAGTTCCGGGACATCATCCGGTCGCGCATCGCGTATCTCGAGCTTCATGCCTCAGAGGAAGGAGAAGACGAGGAAGGCTAGGAGCAGCACCGCCATCCAGAAGGCCATGGACCCGGACGGCTGGGTTCGCGCCAGTGTCCCTGTCGGCCCGTGCTGCCGATAGAGCTCCTTGGCCAGATCGCTCCAGGCAACCGCTCCCTTGTCACCCGCCAGCCCGCGCCATCCCACGATCCAGTCGCGGAACCCGCCCAGCAGCCAGGCCAGCGGCTTGCGATAGATCCAGTCGGTGTCCAGGTGCGTTGACCGCAGCTCCGGCGGGTAGAGCCCTGTCTTCATCAGCACCGTGAACGCCAGCGCCGAGAACATCAGGAGCTGCATCTGCGTGACCACGTGTTCAACCGTATAGGCGTGGTACTTCACGTCGTAAGGCAGCAAGTCGTAGAGCAGACCCGGGAACACGCCCACACCGATGCAGATGAACGACGCGATCCCCATGGCGATCAGCATATTCATCGGCGCCTCCTTGGGGCGCATGCCCGAATCATGCGCGAAGAAGGCGAAGAACGGTATCTTGATGCCCGAGTGATGGAACACGCCCGCCGAGGCGAAGAGCAGCATCATCCAGGTGACGAAGTACCCTTCCTTCAACGCGGCAGAGATAATCAGCGATTTCGACACGAAGCCCGAGAAGAGCGGGAACGCCGAGATCGATGCCGCCCCGATGCAGCAGAACACCATGGTCAGCGGCATCGTGCGGTAGAGCCCGCCCAGTTCCGAGCCCTTGGCCGTGCCTGTCCGGAACAGGACCGCACCCACCGACATGAACAGGAGCGCCTTGTAGATGATGTGGCAGAACGCGTGCGCAGCGGCCCCTGAGACCGCCAGATCCGTGCCGATCCCGATTCCTACGACCATAAAGCCGAGCTGGTTGTTCAGCGAATAGGCAAGCACCCGGCGCAGATCATTCTCGATCACGGCAAAGAAGATCGGGAAGGCAGTCATGGCCGCCCCGATGGGCACCAGGATCTCGGTCCCGGCAAAGCCGCGGGCCAGCGCATAGATGGCCAGTTTGGTCGTGAATGCCGACAGCATCACGGTGCCCGTCACTGTCGCCGTTGGATAGGCGTCCTGCAGCCAGTTATGCAGGAACGGGAACGCGGCCTTGATCGCGAAGGCCGCGAAAATCAGGAAGCCCGCCGTGGTGTAGAGGTCGAACGACCCGAAGGCGATGGACCCGGTCTCGCCGAAATGCACCATGGTGCCGGCCAGCAGCAGCACGCCCGAGCCGACCTGGATGACGAGATATCGCATGCCCGTGGCGATGGCGTCGGGTTTCCTCTGCCCGTTCCCGTGGTCCAGTGCCGAGGCCCATATCAGGAAGACCGACGCGATCGCCGTACCCTCCCAGTAAAGGAACAGCGTGACCAGATCGCCCGCATAAACGGCCCCGATGGCGCTGCCCGCATAGATCATGCCCGCCGTATGCTCGACCCACCCCCCGCGGTGGAAGCTGTAGATGCCGCCCAGGAAGGCCGCGATCAGGAAAATGATGCCGAAGATGCGGCTGAGCCCGTCAAGGCGGATGGTTGTCAACTCCAACCCCATGACCTCGATCTGACCCGATAGCCCCGGATTCAGCCCGAGCGCCTGCGCCAGACCCAGTAAAGGCAACAGCACCATCCAGATGACGCGCAACTTGCCCGGCAGGAAGGGCAGCAGAAGTGCCCCCAGAATCAGGATCAGCCCGGGGGACAACCCCGGGACAAGAAGGGTCGAGAGCATGGGGCCGGTGAGCTCAACCATCTTCGCCGCCCTTCGGGTTATAGTAATCCTCGGAGCGCAACAGGAATCTGCGCATCTCCTTCGCGGCCAGCACCAGGAACACGCAGCCGATGAAGCCGTAGATGCCATAAAAGCCCCAGACGTGCTCGATGGCAAAGGGCCCGTGCTTGTGAACCAGCGGGTCGATGACCAGCACAGCACCCGAGATCAGATACACCGCCCAGACGACCTTCTTCACGTTGGAGGGGTTGTCGACCCAGCCCGGCGCCTCGTCCGCTGCCTTCATGGGCACGTCGTCGAGAATGTCCGCATGGCGGTCCGTGTAATGGCGTTCACCCATTCTGACCTCCAGTTTCGGCGGGGACGGCGGGCGCTTGGACCTCGATCTGGCTCACCAGTTCCATCAGCGGGCCGATGGCGACGAACAGCACCACGCAGAGGATTGCCGTGATGGTGAGTGCGGCCACGGCGGGGACGGGCGCTTCTTGGATCTTGGGCGCAGAGGCACCTTCCGGCTCCGGTACGAACCAGCCGCGCGCCACGATGGGCAGCAGGTAGGCGACATTCAGCAATGAAGAGATCATGAGCACGGCGATCACCCAGTACTCGTTCGCCTCCGCCGCGCCGACCCCGATCCACCACTTGGACCAAAGCCCGATAAAGGGCGGCAGGCCGATGATCGAGAGCGCGCCCACCAGGAACGCCGCGAACGTCCAGGGCTGGCGGCGGGCCAGCCCGTCCAATTGGCTGACCTCGGTCAGGTGGGCCGCTGTATAGATGGACCCCGCCGCAAAGAAGAGCGTGATCTTCGAGAC
>JBCDID010000328.1:0-4172 GCA_038749355.1 Pseudomonadota bacterium
ATCGACTACTACGTCCGTTACGGCAATCACCTGCGCGCGGCGACCGTTGCGGCCCACCTTTCCCGCCTTGGGCGATGGATAGCGCGGCTCGCGGGCGCTGAAAGCGCGTCCCAAAGTCCGGTCAACACGGTTGCAGACCGCTTCGCCAATGGGCTCGCGGCAATAAGGTCTTCTGCCGAGGTTCTGCGCGACATTCCGGATCTTGATGACGAAGAGCGCGCTCTGTTCGTTGCAATCGTTTTGGAGGAGGAGCGTCGGCTCGCGCGTGTGCTGAAGGCGCTCCCGGAGCTGGCCGCGAAACCTTTGGTCAGCCGCTGACGTGGAGGTGACTTGACCCGGCGGTACCGGTCACAGCAGGGTCGGTTGGTGGACCACAGGAGACCCGCAATGACACAGCTGCTACCCGGCCAGCCCTTCCCCGCCATCGATCTTGCGAAAGTCGGTGGTGGCCGCTTGACCAATGCCGATTTCACGGCGCCGTATATGACTGTCCTGAACGTGTATCGCGGGCTGCACTGCCCGCGCTGCAAGGCGCAACTGGCGGATTTTACGGCGCATGCGGGTGACATGGCGGCACAGGGGGTCGAGGTCATCTCGGTCTCGACGGACCCCGCCGACCGTGCCGAACAATCGGTGGCCGAATGGGGGCTCGGCGACATGAAAGTTGGCTACGGTCTGACGATCGATGACGCACGGGCGCTCGGGCTCTTCATCTCCGAGTCCATCCGCGAGGGCGAGACGGCGTTCTTCGCCGAGTCTGCCCTGTTCCTGATTCAGCCGGATGGCGTGCTCTGGGGCTCGGCCATCAATTCGTTCCCCTTTATGCGGCCCACAGCGGCCATGATCCTGGATGCAGCGAACACGAAACGTGAGCGCAGCTATCCGCCCCGCGGCAACGTCGCCGCATGAGAAGTCAAAGGCCGTAGAATGATTTGGCTTAGGTAGCTAAAGTGCATCTGCATGAAACGACCAGAGAAGCCAAGTGGCAGTATCACCGCATCCTGATCTTAGCTGGCCAGATGACACTAGTGTAAAATTGTGGCGATACATGAACTTGGGCAAGTTCGTGTCTCTCTTGAAAGACAGGGCGCTGTATTTTTCGAGGGTCAGTCAGTTCGAGGACCCTTTTGAGGGCTCGACGACATCAGCCACGCTTTATACCGAAGACGCAGCACAGAAGTCCGTGCGGGGGATGGTCGCGCGATCTGCCAGGGATCACCTGCTTGCTTGCTGCTGGCACATGAACAACCATGAGTCCGAAGCAATGTGGCAACTCTATTCGACGAGTTCGGAGTCGGTTGCCATCCAGTCCACATTCTCCAAACTCGCAGCGTGTCTGCCGGACGATGCACTGCTGGCAACGGTCGAATATTTGGATTTCGATGTCGACGTCGCACCCAGGCACAACACGTTCCAGAATATCGTTCGGAAACGGAAATCCTTCGCGCATGAACAGGAGTTAAGGGCCTTGATCTGGACACGTGTTGAAACGCCAGAACGAGTCTCAAAGGGCGAAGCGTCTGGTCGGCTCTTGAGTGTCCTGGAACGCGGTTTGCAAGTTTCTGTCGACTTGTCCGATCTTGTAGAGACAATTCGCGTGAACCCACGAGCGCCCGCCTGGTTTCTCGATGTGGTGACGGATCTGACTCATCGGTACGACCCGTGCTTGAGTTCGCGCCTGTCGAAGTCGGACCTGCTGAGGAATCCGGTTTTCTGATCATCCTGCAATGAACGTCAGTCCAGGCTGCTTGAAATTGGCTACCCTAACGCCACCTGTTCCTCCTCCGTCAGTCCTCGGCTGGGGAGCCACGCATAGCCGTTCTCGCAAAGGATGATGGCCTCGCGCAGCCCTTGGGGGTGATTGGCAGGCGGATCGAGGATTGTGGCGTCACGGGCATGCGCCTCGGCTCTGGCCGCAGCTTCGTCAGGGTCTGTGTCATAGAGGCGGATCTCGACCCCACCGCCGCGCGGCCCCGATTCCGGGATCAGCGAGGGCAGGGGGTTCGAATGGTACGTCCCGTCCTAGTGGATCTGCATGACCTGCGTTCCATAGGTCAGGATGGCGCAATCCCGGCTGACCCGTTGCGCGCGCATGTCAAACACGTCCACGAGGAAGGCCGCCAGCCTTTCCACATCGCGCACTACGAGGTTCAACCCGATTCCCTTCAGCGATCGGCCGAAATCCCCGGCTGCGACGGTTTCATAATCCATGGCTCCATCCTCGTGATGTTGCTGTGGCTCTCTTGGCGCTCAGATGTCGCCGAAGTCTCCCGACCGGCCCTTGCCCGCGGCGAATCGGCCTGCGCCCATGGTGCCCTGGTTGATGGTGCTCTCGAGCCCGTTTTCCCATTCCCGGCGCAGGCCGTCGGCCACGGTCATGCCGTGCGTCTCGATGATCGAGCGCCGGTCGGCCAGCATGGCCTCTGCCGGGTAGCGGCAGATCTCGTGCGCCATTTGCAGGGCGGCGGCCAAGGCTTCGCCATCCGGCACGACGCGCTCGCAAAGCCCGATCGCCAAGCATTCCTCCGCTGGTACCTTGCGCCCGGTCAGGGCGATCTCCAACGCGCGCCCCTCGCCCACAAGCCTGGGCAGACGCACCGTGCCGCCATCGATCAGCGGGATGCCCCAGCGCCTGCAATAGACGCCCATATAGGCGCTCTCGCCCATGACGCGGCAGTCGGCCAGCAGGGACAGTTCCATGCCGTCCGCAACCGCTGGACCTTCCACGGCGGCGATGACCGGCTTGGAAAACTCCATGCGCGACGGCCCCATGGGCCCGCGCGGGGGCGGTCCTTCCGGAGGGAAGGCCAGAGCCTCCCGGATCTCGCGATCGAAATCGCCCTCGTCGGTAAGGGTCGCGCCGTATTTCAAGTCCCAGCCCGCGCAGAAGGCCCCGCCAGCGCCGGTGAAGACAGCGACACGGGCGCTTTCGTCGGCCTCGAACGCCTCGAACGCGGCCTTCAGGGCGTCGGCCTGTTCCGGCGAGACGACATTGCGGGCCTCGGGCCGGTTGTTCGTGATGATGCGGACCGGTCCGTCATCGGCAATGTCGACGAGCATGGCTCCATCCTCCCTGTGATTACAATGACGCTAGCATGGCCGGGCAGGCCGTGGAATGGTGCCCACCGGAAGGATTGCGATGCGGATCGACATCACGGATTTTGCCCTCAGGAACTGGGAGCCGGGCGCATCGGGCACTCGGGTGGAGGGGATCACGCCCGCGGAATTAGTTACGCTTTGCAATGCGGCTGAGGGTCCGCTTACCGATGGATACGCACCCTTCTGCAAGCATCTGTTCCTGAGGAACGACACGCCGACCCGGTGCGGCTTTGCACCTATCAACGATGAAAACCGGGCGCACCTGTGTTCCGGCTACCGGGCGCGGCGCGAGGGCGAGCGGGCCGTACTGGAACGCTGGTTCGAAGGGATCGAGGCCCCGCGCGCGGAATGGCTCGACGTGATCCTTTATTCCTATGCGCAGCTCGTCAAAGAGGCCGCCGACTTCCCCGAAGAACAGCGCGTGCCCGGCTGCGACTGGGGGATCGTATCCATCATCGGGGTGCTCTCGCCCGAGGAGCCGCCCATGCCGCCCATAACCCAGCTCCGTAACGCGCTGGGACGGGAAGAAGGCGGCTCCGGCCGTCCAATCGACGTCGCCTCCTACGACCGCGCAGTGGCGTTCTGGGAAGGCCACGCTGCTGTTCGCCAGACATCAGAAGATAGCTGAACCGGAGGGATCGATTTGCGCACTTTGATCTCAGCCGTTCTCTTGGGCCTCGCTGTCCTGCCGGTTACTGCGATGAGCAACGAGGGATTGCGCGTTCTGCCGGTCCGCGAACTGGCAGTGGCGGAGTTTCCGGACAAAGCCTTCTCGTTCAAGCTCCTGAAGATCCGCGGCTACTCGGTCGATATCCGCATGGCTGGACAACGACGAATGCTGAAGATCGGGCAGTCCTTCGCGCCCGAGGATGCGGGATGCACGCTGATCTTCAAGAAGATCTCACCCGAGACCCGCATCGCGCGCTTCGCAACTGATTGCAGATGAACCCAATGGAGATGCCGATGTTTCGTGACGGTCGGGAGGTGTTCCGCGCCCATATGGCTGGTGACCGCTGCCTTGTGCCTGCCTCCGTCTTCGACCCGTTCTCGATCCGGCTGGCCGAGGATATCGG
>JBCDID010000329.1:0-4156 GCA_038749355.1 Pseudomonadota bacterium
AGGACCATTCGTCCAAGATCCCCCGAGATATCGAGGAACTCCTGTGGCCCGACGAGGTTGCAGACATTCAGCGCCTGATCGAGCCCGTAGGCCACGTCGATTGTCAGTACCCGTTCGTCGTCAAGCCCGGCGCCATCTGACATCCAGGGCCCCGTACGTGCCCGTATCTTGGAGTCTGATCCGAGCGAGAGACGCACAGCGATACCCAGCGCCTCGGGCAGACCGGAGGCCTGCTTTACCGGATACGGGTTCCAGCTGTGTCCCGTCTCGATATCCGTGATCCTTGTTTCGACCGCGGCACCGGGAAGTCCCGATCCCGTCACCGCCGCAAGATAGCGCGACAGATGCCCGTCAAACTCGGTCAGGATGTTCTTCGACACCTTGTGCGTCACCACAAAATGCCGCCCGTCAAAATTCACATCATGCGCGAGGCCGAATATGCCCAACCGCTCGCTGCTCGGTTCGACCACCGCTTCGTAGAATTCAATGTTTGTCATTTACATTCCGGCCAATACCCATGGCCGCCCTCCACCCCGAACGTCCACCCATCAAAATCGTCTCCGATTACCCGATTGAACACCACTACTCTATCGAGCGTCTACCACCAATTTCGACGATCACACGCGTTTAGGGTTGCTATTTTACCACGAAGCATGCGGTTTCGCGTCCTGGATCACGGGACAATCGGTTTTGCGATGCAACATGCGAAGGCGATTCGCGCTTGTCCCGAATCGGGGCAGATTGCCGGCATCAGGGTGCTGAACCACGCATAAGTCCAGACAAGAAGCTGGTCAGGTTGGCCCCAAGCGAATCGCAAAGATAGCCACCCTCCTGTACGATCACCGTGGGCAGATCCAGTTCGGAGACCGCAGCACCGATCGCCCCGAAGGCCTCGGTGCTCAGGCGCATTCCTTTCAATGGATCGCGTTCAAACGCATCCAAACCAAGGGCGACAACAAGAGAACCCGGGCGGTAGGCGCGCACATGATCCAGCGCCCCTGACAGCGCTTCAAGATAGGCGGCATCCCCGGTTGTCCGAGCCAGCGGAACATTCAGGTTGTACCCAAGCCCCAAACCGTCTCCCCGCTCATGCGCATACCCGACCATAAACGGATAATAGTCGGCAGGGTCCGCGTGCAGCGAGACCGTCAGCACATCGCGCCGCCGGTAGAAGATGCCCTGCGTCCCGTTGCCGTGGTGGACGTCGACATCCAGGATCGCGACCCTTTCATGGCGCGCGCGCAGGCGCTGGGCTGCGATGGCAGAGTTGTTCAGAAAGCAGAAGCCGCCTGCCAGATCGGCATAGGCATGGTGCCCCGGCGGGCGGCTGAGGGCATAGGCCGCAAGGGCACCCTCCATGACCGCATCCGTAGCAGCTACCGCCGTCCATGCGCTCCAACAGGCGGCCTCCCAGGTGCCGGGCCCGATTGGGCAGGCCGCATCCGCCTGATGGTAGTTCGCCTGCCCCACCGGAGAGCCCGGGTATCCGCCGAAGCTGCGGTCCAGATGCAGGTTCGGGATGACCTCGGGCCCGGCGCCAGGCACAGCGCTCCACCGTTCGTGGATCGTGGACAGGAAGCGCAGATATTCCGGTGTGTGAACCGACGCAATCGGATCCAGCCCGGCATCGGCGGGCCGCCGGAACTCCAGACCTGCCGCGCGCCCGCCCGCCAGCAGGCGTTCAGCACGCTCCGGCACCTCCTCGGCCGGACGGAACTGACCCAGAACCAGGAAACTCTGCGGGTCATGGCCAGACTGCTCGGGAGCGTAGTAGGCAGGAATGCTCATATGGCGCTCAATCCGCCGTCCACGCCGATGGCTTGGCCGGTCATGAAAGTGTTGGCGGGGTCGCATATGGACAAAATCACGCTGACGACCTCCTCGGGCTCGGCAACGCGCCGCATGGGCACGCGGGTGGAGATGCGGGCGTAGGCCGCCTCACGGTTCTCACCCCGGGCATCGGCCATCTGGTCCGCCATCTCGTCGAACAGCGGGGTCGAAGCAAAGGACGGGCAGATGGCGTTCACACGGATGTTGTAGCGGGCGACCTCGTCGGCGACGGCTCGTGTGAGCCCCACCACTGCATGCTTGGCCGCGGCATAGGCGGAGAGATGTCCCGCACCGAGTACGCCGGCGGCCGAGGCCGTGTTGAGGATTGCTCCACCACCGCCGGCGCGCAGCGCAGGGATCTGGTGCTTCATGCCTAGGAACACCCCGCGTGCATTGACGGCCATCATCCGGTCGAACTCGGCGACTGGCGTCTGGGTGATCGGCGCCATAGGGCTGCCCACACCGGCATTGTTCAGGGCGATGTCGACTTTGCCGAACCGGTGGACAGTGTCCCTGACCCAAGCAGCTTGCGAATCTTCATTCGCCACATCGATCGCCGTGAATAGAGCTTCCGGCAGCTCTTCCCGCAAGTTTTCCAGCCCCGGGGCATCGAGGTCCGAGACCGACAGCAGCGCGCCTTCTTGCGCGAAACGCTCTGCTGCAAGGCGCCCAAAGCCGCTGGCAGCACCGGAGATCATCACCACACGCCCATCGAACCTCACCACCCACCCCCGACATTTGCTGAAGGGCGATGCGGGCGTCTGGCTGCTATGCAGACAGGCGAGCGCATGAGCGCGAGGGGTCCCGTCAGGGACATGCCCGCTGTGACGTCATCCACGCGCAGCCTCCAGGCCCCTTGTGGCAAACACGGGCACATACTCTCCCATCTTCGCCGCTCGCGCCGGGTTCGAGGCATTCCCGTCTAGCCCCCGCTTCTTTACCCCCTGCACGATTGCAGCCATGCGGAAGAAGGAAAACGCCACACAGAAATCGAAGATCGGGATGCCGCCGAGGCCCCGGCGTTCGCAGTACTTCTCAACATAGGCTTCTTCGGAGGGGATGCCGAGCGCTGTCCGATCTTCATCCCCGAATCCGCGCCCTTCATCTCCCACAGGCATGCGCCACTGCATGCATTGATAGGCAAGATCGGAGTAGGGATGCCCAAGCGTGGAAAGCTCCCAGTCCAGCACCGCTCGGATCTTCCCATCCGATCCATAGATCAGGTTATCGATCCGATAGTCGCCATGGACCAGCGTCGTGATCCCGTCATCCTCGGGCATGTTCGCCTCGAGCCACGCGATCAGATCATCCATGTCCTCGATCGTTTCAGTTTCCGAGGCCCGGTACTGCTGCGTCCACCGTCCAACCTGCCGCGCGAAATAGCTGCCGGGTTTGCCGAAGGTCTCAAGCCCCACGGAGTTGTATTCCACGTCATGCAGCGCCGCGAGCACCCGGTTCATGTCGTCGAACATCATGGCCCGGTGATCGAGGGACTTGTCCGGCAATCGAGGGTCGAAATACACTTCTCCGTCCACACACTCCATGACGTAGAAGATGCTGCCGATTATGTCCTCGTCTTCACAGAGATGCAGCATGCGCGCTACGGGCACATCTGTGACCGTGAGCGCTCTCTGGACCCGGAACTCCCGATCCACTGCATGGGCAGATTTCAGCAACGTGCCCGGCGGCTTCCGGCGCAACACATAGCGCCCGGAGCCCGCAGTCAGGATGAAAGTCGGGTTCGACTGCCCAGCCTCAGTCTTGTTCACGGACAGCGGCCCGTGAAACCCGGGGATCACCTTTTCGAGGTATCGCTCGACCGTCGCCACATCAAGCTGCGCCGCAGCGTGCTCAGACATCGGAGCCTCCGGTTAGCCCTGCGGGCTGCGGTGCATCTGCCGCCGCGCAGGCGCGCCGCCGGATGCACCCTACGCGAGCCGCGGCGGGCGATCTTCGCGTAGGGTGCATCCTGCCCCGCTTGCGGGGTTGATGCACCGTTGTGTCCTCAGATCTTCTCATTGGTGTACTGGCGCAGTTCGCGGCGTGCAGCCTGGCGGCGATGGACGGCATCTGGCCCGTCGGCCAGTCGCAAAGTACGCACATGCGTCCACATATGGGCAAGCGGCGTATCTTGCGAGATCCCGCGCGCGCCCTGCATCTGCACTGACTCATCGATCACCTTCAGCGCCATGTTTGGTGCCACGACCTTGATCATCGAGATCCAGGGCTGCGCCTCGCGCACGCCGACCGTATCCATCATGTATGCCGCCTTCAGACATAGCAGCCGAGCCTGTTCGATGCTCATACGGGCCTCGGCGATGATGTC
>JBCDID010000330.1:0-4155 GCA_038749355.1 Pseudomonadota bacterium
CCCCCCCCCCCCCCCCCCGCCCCCCAATCCGGCGGGGCTTTTGGCGCGGCAGTGGGGGTGGGGGCGGGCATTGACGGACGAAGGCGGGTGAGGCGAAGCCAATCCTGCCTGAGTGCGGAAAACACGCCTAGTGTTTCAAGCTGGGGGGCGCCAGCCTTTGTAGTTGTTGCCTTCCCTGGCCACATGTACCCAGCAATCCGGACCGCCGGCCGCTCAATCGACCAATACCGGATCTAGCCGCATCGTCCTCGGTATCTTTTCATCCACACCACCCGAGCCAGGTCCAACCCGAGCAGTTTCGGCAGTTACGGGGTGAAGAAGCCGCTCCAGCCGCTGGTGGTTTCAGGCGGCCCGGCGGCCGCCTCTCCGCGTCGCGCGTTGCTGGGCGCGGGGGTCGGAGTCGAAGAGCGAGGCCAGTTGTTCGGTGATCGCACCCGCCAATTGCTCGGCATCCGTGATGGTCACCGCGCGTTCGTAATACCGGGTGACATCGTGACCGATCCCGATGGCCAGAAGTTCGACCGCGCGGCGGCGTTCGACCATCGAGATCACCTCGCGCAGATGACGCTCGAGATAGTTCGACGGGTTCACCGAGAGCGTGGAATCGTCCACCGGCGCGCCATCCGAGATAACCACGAGGATCTTGCGGGCCTCATTCCGCCGCAGCAGGCGATTATAGGCCCACTCCAGCGCCTCGCCGTCGATGTTCTCCTTCAGCAGCCCTTCGCGCATCATCAGGCCCAGATTGTTCCGGGTCCGGCGCATGGGTGCGTCTGCTTCCTTGTAGACAATATGGCGGAGGTCGTTCAGCCGCCCCGGGTTCGCGGGCCGCCCGTTGGCTAACCAGTCCTCACGGGCCTCGCCGCCCTTCCATGCCTTGGTGGTAAAGCCGAGAATCTCGACCTTGACTGAGCACCGCTCCAGCGTCCGCGCCAGCACGTCCGCCGAGATCGCCGCAATGGAGATCGGCCGCCCGCGCATGGATCCGGAATTGTCGATCAGGAGGCTGACAACCGTGTCACGGAACTCGGTGTCCTTCTCCATCTTGAAGCTCAGCGGTGTGGTCGGGTTCACGACCACCCGTGCGAGCCGCCCGCAGTCGAGCATCCCTTCTTCCAGATCGAACAGCCACGACCGGTTCTGCTGTGCCTGCAGACGGCGTTGCAGCTTGTTGGCCAGCCGGGAGACAGCACCCTTCAGCGGCTCCAACTGCTTGTCGAGATAGTCGCGCAGACTCTGCAGTTCCTCGGGCTCGGAAAGCTCCTCGGCGGCGACGACCTCGTCGAACTTGGTGTTGTAGACCTTGTAGTTCGGGTCCGCCTCGGAGATCGGCCCCTCGTCCGGCCGGTCCATGGGCGGCATGCTGTCATCCGCCTCCATGGCCTCCATCTCATCCATGTCGATGTCCGAGTCGTCCATGGAGACTTCCATCTGCTGGCTGTCATCCTGCTCGCCACGCATGTCGTCGGGCAGGTATTCGTCGTCCTGCTCGCCGTCCTCGCCGCCATCGTCTCCGTCCGTCTGGTCCTGTTCGTCGTCCTCGGGCTCGCCCTCCATGTCCTCGGGCTCATCGGCATCCGGGTCATCACCCAGCTGGTCGCCGTACCCAAGATCGTCGATCATCTCCCAGGCAAGCTTTGCAAATGCCGCCTGATCCTCGAGACAGTCGTCGATCTTGTCGGTGCACTCGCCGAGCTGGCTGTCGAAGAAGTCCTGCCAGATGCCCAACAGGTGTTCGGCGCCCTCGGGCAGGTCGCGCCCCGTCGCCCGTTTGCGCAACATCAGGGCGGCCGCCTCGTGCATCGGCGCCTCTGTGGTGGCGGCCATGTTCTGGTAGCCCGCCTTGTGCGCGGTCTCGGCCAGCTTGGCGTCGAGGTTGTCGGCAACCCCGGGCATGGCGCGCGCTCCGACGGCCTCGCAGCGCGCGGTCTCCAGCGCATCGAAGATCTGCCGGGCCATGTCGCCCGTCGGCATGTATCGGGCATTGGTTTCGGGATTGTGGAACCGTTCGCGCAGGGCATAGGCATCGGCGGTTCCCCGCGCCAGCATCACCTCGGCCCGCGTCATGCGCCGGGACACCTGCGGCAGCCGCATGCCCGTATTGGTCTTCCCCGGAGGGTCGGCGGAATAGGTGACCTCGATCTCCGCCTCGCCAGCCAGCGCACGTGTCGCCTCTGCCAGCGCCTTTTTGAACGGTTCAGCCGGATTGTCGGGTTTGTTGGCCATGCAGACGCGCCTCGATCATCAATCGGTACCGTCTGCAAATTGCATTGTCGCGTTCACGGATCAACCGAGAACTTGCGATCTCGCCTTGATGTTCGAGGCGGGAGAGGCGCGCATAGGCGTCCACATACGTCTGGACCTGGCTGCGGAGCACATTCTCCATCTGGCCGACGCGGCCCTTTGGCCAGAGGCTCATGTGCATGTCGGCCAGCCGGGCCTCTGCGCGGCGGCAGGGCTGGTGACGCGCGCGCCCGCATTCCCGGGTGACCTCCACCGCGGCAAGCGCGATGCAGCGCATGGCCCCGTCCACCCGGTAGCGCGAGTTGAGTGCCATCCAGATGTCCGGTTGCGGCAGGGAGTGTTCCAGCACCTCAACCAGCGCAGGTTCGCGCGTGTCCTCGGCATAATAGGGAACTTCGGCCTGCGCACCGCCGCCAAACAGCCGCGATGCCAGCGCCACCACTGCGATGGCCAACAGAGTGTCAGGGTAAGTCCAACGTGGAGAAGACAGCATGCGATCACCCCCGAAAAGCAGGCACCCGGCCTGCGGGGGGAACAGTCCCAAAACATCCCTTAGATCTGATTAACCGTAGTCAAAGTGTTGCGTGGACTATGGCCAGCTGGCGCGACGAGATCCGCGCCCGCTCCTTGTGCAGATCATCGGTGTCGTTACGGACCAGATCGGCCATCTGGGTGTGAAAAACGGTGCGCTACAACCGCGCGCCCATGGCCGCGCCCGTCGTAGTGAGCCGCTGGTAGTAGACCAACGTCGCCTCCACTCCGATCCCGCCGATCAACCCGATGTGCATGGTTCGTCTCCTTGGTGCCGAGGGCGCGCCCGAGCCTGGGAGGGCGACTGCGACGCAATTTTTATCCGGTCACTTCAAAGCATCCATAGCGTTCCAGCCGCAAGCGACATCGCCATGCGCCCTCCCGGGGGAGGGTGGGGCGCGCCCGCTTCGCGGGCAATGCCAACTAACAGGTGTGGCCTAATCAGTGGTTTTCATCTTGAGACTTGTCTGCGTCAGCTGCAGCAGCGTCTTGTGCCGCCCATACTTCGCGTTGATAAGCCAGAAGATCATTGATCTGGCGGACGCACATCTCGGCGTCAGGCTTGAAGGCCTCGAACACGATAGGATCATCCTTGGTGAGGCGACCCCGAATGGAGGTCTTCGCCCAAGCGGCTTCGGCATACTCCTTTGCCACCAGGAGAACGCGGTCCAAGACCTCAAACATCCCCTGGCCTTCTGTTTCCACGAGGCGCTGGATGTTGCCAGGCGTTTCGGGGTAGGCCACACGCATCGTCACGATCGGCACAAGCTGACGAACCCAATCTTCGGTGAGCTCGTCGAAGAGATACGCTAAGCTGTCATCCCTCGGCGTAAGGGATGTCGTTTGCTTGAAACCAGAAATTGCGGTCCAATAACCTGCGCAGCGTACGAGTTGTTCGTCCGACCACCGGGCTATTCCACTCTTCCCTTCACCCCACGCGAGGGTCGGGACGAAGGACAGGCTTGCCAACGCGGCTAGGGTAACTCGCCTCGGGATCACCCCAAGCTCACGCTCGCCGCACTCTCCGGTAGTTCCTCGCCAAAGCACTTCTGGTAGATCTCGGCCACCGTTTCGCGCTCCAGTTCGTCGCATTTGTTCAGAAACGTCACGCGGAAGGCGAAGCCGACGTCTCCGCTGAAGATCTCGGCGTTCTGGGCCCATGTGATGACCGTACGTGGGCTCATCACCGTGGACACATCGCCGTTCATAAAGGCCGACCGGGTCAGGTCCGCGACCGTCACCATCTGGGAGATCACCTTCTCGCGGCCCGCATATTCCGGGCACTTGGCGAGCACAATGTTCGCCTCGTCATCATGCGGCAGGTAGTTCAGCGTGGTCACGATCGACCAGCGGTCCATCTGGCCCTGGTTGATCTGCTGC
>JBCDID010000331.1:0-4126 GCA_038749355.1 Pseudomonadota bacterium
CTGGAAGCAGACGCCAGAAGTCTGAGACGGTCTTTGGAAGGTCTCTGAGAAACCACGACTATCCGATCCCCAGTCTCGCCCGGTCCGAGGCCAGCCACCTCACCTGACAGGCCTCCAGTGCGCAGATGGCCGATTGTCCTCCGCAGAATTGCTGTCTAACGTTCACACAAGGAAGACGAGAATTGCTCGACCGGACTGCACCTCGGTGACAGTCCAAGAGGACGCGAAACCCATGCCCCGCAGAGGCAGACTTCTGAGACCACTCGCAGCGCCGACCGGCGCATCGATGGGCGTCTCGGGAGGGTCCTTCACACCCCTCCGGTCCGCGGAACTGGACAAGATCGTCTCGGCCGCATTCGACATTCTCGAGCAGGTGGGGATCGCTGATGCCCCCAGCACAGTCTGCGACGGCCTCACAGCGCGCGGAGCCAAGATGACGCCGGAAGGGCGGCTGTGCTTCCCGCGCGCCATTGTCGAGGATGCAATCTCCCGCGCGCCAGATCGCGTCGACCTGCCGGGCTTCAGCCCGCACTGCGGCCTGACCATTGGTGATCGCACGGTGCATATCGGGACCGGCGGGGCGGCGGTTCAGATGCTCGAACCCGACACGACGACCTATCACGATGCGACCCTCGCGGATCTCTACGCCCTCATGCAGGTGCTGGATGCGTGCGAGAACATCCACTACGGTGTGCGCCCGATCATTGCGCGCGATCTGGAAGACCCCCTGGAGCTGGACCTGAACACGGCCTTTGCCTGTCTAAAGGGCACGGGCAAGCCGATTGGCGTCAGCTTCGAGTCTCCCGAGAACCTTGCCGCGACCGTCGCCATGTTCGACGCCGCGTTGGGGTCCGAGGGCGCCTTCCGGGCCCAACCCTTCTGCATGGGGGTGATCGTGCACGTGGTCCCGCCATTGCGCTTCGCGCCGGAGGGTGTCGCGGTCCTGCAAGCCTGCGTGGAACACGGCATGATCCCGCAGATCTGCTCGGCCGGGCAGGCAGGCGCGACCAGCCCGGTGACATTGGCCGGTGCCCTTGCGCAGGGGCTTGCCGAGTGTCTGGCCGGACTGGTTCTGGTCGACCATTTCCGCACGGGCTCGCCATGCATCTACGCGCTCATGCCGTTCGTCTCGGACCTGAGAACCGGCGCGATGACCGGCGGCGGGGGAGAAGGCGCCGTGGCGAACGCGGCAGCGGCACAGGTGCTGGCGCATGTTGGTCTGCCCTCCACCGTTTCGGCCGGAATGACGGATGCCAAGATCGTGGACGCCCAGGCAGGCTATGAGAAAGGCTACACGGTAGCCCTGGCCGCCCACGCGGGGGCCAACATGATCAACCTGTCCGTCGGGATGCTCGGCTCGATCATGGTCGCCTCGCCGGAAGCCATGGTGATCGACGATGATATGTGCGGCGCGATCCTGCGGTCCGTGCGCGGGATCGAGGTTTCCGACGAGACGCTGGATATCGATGCGATCCACCGGGTTGCGACGGGCGAGGGCCACTACCTGGGCGAGGCTCAGACGCTGGCGCGCATGAAGACCGACTATGTCTACCCCAGCCTCGCGGACCGGCTGAGCGTCGCCGAGTGGCAGTCAGCCGGCAGCCCCAGCCTCTGGGACAAGGCCCGGGCCCGGGTGCAGGACATTCTGGCGGAGCCACCCACCCATCTGCCGCGCGATGCCGAGGCCCGCATCCGTGCCGCCTTTCCCATCCACTTGCCGGAGTAACGCCGATGCATGTCTATCGCTCGATGATCATTGACGCCCCGATCGACCGGGTCTGGGCCGCTGTCCGTGCCTTCGACGGGGTCGCGGGCTGGAACCCCGCAGTGACTGCAGCGCGGATGGAAGCCGGGGCCGCCACTGCTGTCGGCTCGATCCGGCATCTCGATATCGCTGATGGAGCCGTGTTTCGCGAGACGTTGCTGGCGCACTCGGATGTCGAGCACTTCTACACCTACGACATCCTCGACAGCCCACTGCCGGTGACGGGCTATGTCTCGACCCACAGGTTCCTTGCCATCACGCACACGGACCAAACCCTCGGGATCTGGGAAAGCAGGTTCGAATGCGACCAGAGCGTCGCGGACGAGATGGACCGGGTCGTTGGTGATGCGATCTACATTGGCGGCATGACAGGGCTGAACGACTATCTGAGGAAGGGCTGACATGGCTGACACGCTAGCACCCCGCGCCATTGTCGGCGTGATGACACCCGCGATGAACACCGTGGTCCAACCCGAGTTGGAGCTGCTCTGCCCAGCCGGTGTCACCAACCAGATGCAGCGGTTTCGGCTGGGCGGCGACGCGGTATCGGACGACCTGCCCGAGGAAGCAGCCAAGCTGATGGACTGCAATCCGGCGGCACTGGCCATCGGCTTGACCACGGATGCGGGGCCGGGCGGACCTGCGAAACTTGCCGCCCGCTGTGAAGCGGTGGCGGCCGAGATCGGCATCCCCGTGTTCAACGCATCTGCCGCCGACTATGCGGGCCTGCAGGCGCTGGGTGCCAGGCGGATCGCGGTTGTCACGCCCTTCAATGCCGAGGTCGACCAGGTGGTGAAGGCCAACACGGAGGATGCCGGGTTCGAGGTGGTGGCCATCAAGGGAACCGAAACGCCCTCGCTGCCTGCGATCTGCGAGACTCCGCTGGACGACATCCGCCGCGTCTTCCGTCACGTGGCCGAGGCCGATTGTGATGCCATCCTCCAGGTCGGAACGGCACTCCCCGTCGTCGCCCTGATCGAGGAGCTGGAGGCGGATCTCGGCAAGCCAATCGTCGCCTGCAACGCCGCGGTCTACTGGCAGACGCTCCGGGGCATCGGCGTCACGGATGCGATCCCGGGCTTCGGCCGACTGCTGGCGCAGCACTGAATGAAGACGCAGGCCGACGTCGTCATCATTGGCGGTGGCGCTGTGGGCGCCGCCATACTCTGGCATCTGGCCGAGGCGGGGATCACGGACACGCTGCTCGTCGAGAAGGGCGAGCTGACCGCTGGCTCGACCTGGCACGCTGCGGGCAACATCCCGACCTATGCCAACTCCTGGCTGGGGATGCGCGCGGGCAATTATGCCTGGGCGCTCTACAAGGAGCTTGCCAAGGACCCGGACGCCCCGATCACCTATCGCCACACGGGTGCCGTCTGGCCCGCCCATACGCCGGAGCGGATGGAGCTTTTCCATCATCTCTCTGGTGTCGCCCGTGCTGCGGGGTTCGACCTGCCCATGATCTCCCCGGCTGAAATCGAGGCCATGCACCCCTATTGGCGGGCGGATGAGACCGTCCTCGGCGCAATCCACGACCCCTATGAGGGCGATATCGATCCCAGCCAACTGACGCAGGCCCTGGCCCAGAAGGCCCGCTCGAAGGGAGCAGAGGTTGCGCGGCACACACGCGTCACGGGTCTTGCCCGGCGCCCCTCCGGCGACTGGGAGATCACGACCGACAAAGGCGCGATCATCGCGGGTACCGTGATCAACGAGGCAGGCTCCAGCGGTGGGGACATCGCGGCGATGGCCGGGCTCCATGCTCCGGTCGCCACGCTCATGCACCAATACATGGTCACGGGCGCGCTGCCGGAGCTGGACGAAAACCCAGATCTCTTTCCCCTGATCCGTGACCCGGAACTCTGCTTCTACCTGCGGCGCGAACGGGACGCCTTCCTGCTCGGATCCTACGCGCATGAGGGACGGCCGGTCTGGGAGGACGGCGTCCCTCCGGATTTCGACCATCAGCTATTCCCCGATGATGTCGAGGGCATGATGGAGGTGTTCGAGGCCGCGCTCCCGCACGTGCCCATTCTCGAAACCGCAGGCGCGCGGCGGTTCGTCAATGGCCCCATTCCCTATGCGCCGGACGCGTTGCCGTTGGTCGGACCGGCTGCTGGCGCGCCAGACTTCTACCACGCGACGGGGGTTCAGATCGGCATCACCCACTCCGCTGCCATCGGCAAGGCAATGGCGGAATGGCTGACCGAGGGGGAGACGGAGTGGGACCTCTCCGCCTGGGACCCGCGCCGGTTCGGCGATTGGGCGACACCTGCGTACGCCAACGCCCGCGCGGCCGAGCACTATGGGCTGCAATACGCGATCCCCTATCCCGCACCGGCTGATGCAGGCGGGGCGGCC
>JBCDID010000332.1:0-4107 GCA_038749355.1 Pseudomonadota bacterium
ACAGGCGGCCTGCCACCCCGTCGCCAAGGTCGGGCGCGCTGCCAACCGCATCCGACAAAACCACAGGGCGTCCGCATGCGAGGGCTTCATTGGCCACCAGACCCCAGGTCTCACGGCCGGTCGAGGGAAGTACAAGGACGTCGGCGGACGCATACACCTCTGGCATCCTGCTCTGGTTCACGAAGCCGAGCGCATGGAGCGGGACTCCCAATTGCTCGGCACGGATCTGCAGGTGGGTTTCCAATTCGCCCGAGCCCGCCATAAGCATCTCGGCTCCCAGACCGTTCGAGCGCAGAGACGCCACCGCTTCGAGCACATCTCCCGGACGCTTGAACGGCACCAGCTTGCCGCAGAAGAGGACGATGGGAACATCTTCCGCCACGCCAAGCCTGTCTCGCATCTGCTTCCGCGCGCCCCCGGAGGCACCACGACCGAACGTCTCAGTATCGACAGCGTGGGGCGAGGAGACAATCCGCTCGCCGGGATAGCCGTAGTGACGAAAATACTCCCGGTTCCGCTGCCCCACCGCAAGGACGGCATCAAAAACCCGCAGGAGACTTGGATATAGCAGCGCCTTCGCCGCGCGTCGAAAGCGGCCGGTCCGCATACCGAGTTGGCTGTCGCCACGCACCATGACGGGAAGTCCCATACGTTTGGCGGCCCAGATTCCCTGATGCAGAGCCTTCACGTGCCAGCCGAGCGTCATCAGACCATCAAAACCGCCCTCGCCAAGCCGCTCCCCAATCTCGGGCGCGTCGCATCCCGCATATGCGCTCGCATTGGGTGAGGACGCAACATTGCGCAGAAAGCGATGCGGATACCCAGACAAAAGGTCCACGTCCCAGTCGAACGCCGTTCCGAAGCCAGATGCCGCCTGTTGCTCCGGCGTGGCGCGGTGAGCGTAGTAGACCGTCAAGTCGATCCGGTCAGCGATTTCACGAAAGAGCGGCGCATAGTACTGCACCGGATGGGTGGTAAGGATCGCCAGCCGCGTCATGGGTGCGTGTGGGGCGCCACGTTCGAGAATAGGTCTGCGAAGGCTCCGGCAACACCCACGGCCGTGTAGTCGGAATAGGCTGACGGATCGGCTTTTGATACTTCCGACTGGTTTAGATGAATCTCGACAGCATCCGCGATCGCCGGTGCGAGGCCTGCAAGCTCTGCTTCGCCGTCGAAAGACAATGCAATACCTCCGCCCGCCGATCGAAGAACCCCGTTCGCACTAGAGGCCGCGTGGAAAACTGACGCATAGGGCCGGCCCGACATCAGGGCCGGGTAGATCTTTGACGCCGTGTAATGCGGCTCGTCCGACCCGACGAGCAGGATGCCATCCGAATTGGCGAGGATCGACAGCGCCTCGAGGAACGGAACACGACCCGGGGTCTCCGAGACCATGTCGGAGATGCCCCACTGCCGCGCAAGGCCGGACACAGGACCCGGATGAGCAACGGGACCGGGCTGATTACTCGTCCCAACGAAGTTCAGCCGCACCCGGTCGGCAAGCCCTGGGTCGCGATCGCGGAGCATTCGGACTGCCTCGAACACCCGGTTCATGACCGGCTCGGTCCTCGGCATGTAGGTGCCAACAAAGGAGAGATGGAATTTCCCGGGCTCCAGACGATGGTTCGGGTTCTGAGGTGGCGCACGCCGCAGTGCATCGAAATCGTCGGGATCGCCTCCGATGGGGATGGCCGCCATTGGGATGTCGCGAAGATCTGGGTACCGTGCGCGCATCTGTTCGTTTTGCGTCTCAGAAACCGACGTGATTGCACTCGCATGTCTCACCGCCCGTGGCTCCAGTTGCTCGGCGAGCTTGTGCGAAGCCCAGGGCTTGGTCCATTTCTGCCGCCGGCGTCCTTCGTCGGAAACCCACGGGTCTTGGAAGTCGAGCACGACCGGCAGGCCAAGGGTGTCCCGGACCATACTCGACAGAAGGAACGGGTAGAATGGAGACCCCGTGAGCAACACCACGTCAGGATGAAACTTGGCGGCCGCCTTTCGCAGCGCGTGCCCGTAAGCCCGGAAACCGCGCAGACCGATGTCGCCAACACCGAACGGACGAGTCAGAGCGGCGGGCATGAGGCGAACCGCGACCTGCTCTACACTGTCAGGCACGAGGTCGGCCAGCGCCGGGTCGCCCGGTTCCTCGTAGTCGCGTGGATCAGCGTGCAGGACTACAGGCCGCCACCCGTGGAGTGGCAGCCCTTTCGCAAGATGCCGCGCCCTGTGCACGCCAGCGAGCGTCGAGGGCGGGAAATGCGGGGAGAGGATAAGCGCGGTGCGCATCCGGTCAGGCCTAGGCCGCTTCCGCAACGAGAGGTGAGCTTCGCCTTACGAAAACGAAATCGCCTTGGCGGGCGCGACCGTCGCAGCGCCGGGACGAGATCGACGCGACGTCGTGAAGTTCGAAGCCCACGCGGTCGAGACAAGCAAACAGCTCGGAGATAATTGTGAAGCAATCCAAGATTTCAGAAAGCGCCGGTCCTTGGCCGCGCAGTCCCTCGAGCGCCATGTCTCCGCCCTGACGCCACTTCTTCTTGTTCCGACGCACAATCTTGTAGTGAGTTGCCACCATCGGTCGCTTCAAGGTGGCCTTCATCTTGCCGTTGCTTCTTCAACGATGGATACCAGCTTCGGCGCCTCGGTTTCCCAGTTGAACCGCTCCCGCCCAAGAGCAAAGGCACGAACGCGGGCCGCCGCGAGCTTCTCGGGATCGCCGAGGAGAGCGTCCATCCGACGGGCCATGTCGTCGGGGTCTCCCGTTCGGAAGAGAAAGACCGCGCCCTCGGCCTCTTTTGCGAATTCGGCATGCGCCGGGATGTCAGACATGAGAGCAGGCAGGCCGGCGAGGAGATAGGTGACTTGCTTGTTGGTCAGCGCGATGCGCCTGTTCTGCGTATCTCCTGTCTCGCCCACGAGCCCAACGTCGTAGGCGGCCGCGAGAGCCTCCATCTCCGAAGGCAAGCCCGGCGGCAGGAGATGCAGCCGGTCGTCGCAGCCGAGCTCGTGCGCCCGCGCTTCGATCGTCCTCGCATAACCCCTCTGCGCGGTACCCCGAAGGTAGAGATGCGGCCGGGTCTTTGCGCGCGCGATCGCCTCGAGAGCGGCCTCCAGCCCCCTATCCGGACCGATAGTCTGGGAGAACCAGTAGACCGAAGGCCCGCGCGCCGTGCCGATCGGGCTCGGCGCTTTGTGCACGGCAGGGATGGGGAAGGCGTTCAGCACGACCTGAGGCCTCTGAATCGAATATTCCTTTGCGTAGGCATCCGCAATACCAGGGGAGGCGGCCGTCACATAGGCAGCGCCAGGCAGATACCGCCCCTCGATCTCGCGGATCACGGCCTTGGCCGGCGCATGTTCGGTCGCTTCAGGGAGGTCGCCAAGATGGAAGTCTTCGGCATCATAGGCGTAGCGTACGTTCCAACGTTTGGCGGCACTCGCAGCTGCAGGGAGGGCCGGTGGATAGTGTGCGATGTAAAGATCGGCAGGTAATGCATCCACAGCGCGCTTCAGACGTCGAGCGAGCGGACTGCTCGCCTGCGTTGCCGCCCCGCGAATGACCGGCCAGACCCGCTTCGCGCCTTCCTGCAAGAGCCGTTCCGTGCGCCGTACCGAGAGTGAGGTGAAGTCGACTCGCTGCACTTTCCAGGAGGCCCGGTTCATGATGTCCAGATCGCGTGGCTCTACGAAGTCGACCAGTTTCGTAGCGATCACGTGAACAGCGTGGCCAGCCTCTTGAAGAGCAGTTGCCTCCTTGACCACGCGCGGATTCATGCCCAGTTGTCCGGGAGTTACGACGACGATTCGTGCCAATGAATCAGTCTTCAACAGCGCCGCGGGCCAAACTTTGCGCGCGCGGGTGCTTGCCGGTCCCGCCAACTCGGTCGCGGTACAGTTCGAGATAGGCTTCTGCGACCGCGTTTTCGGAGTATCGTTCCTCGACAGCAGCGCGACAGGCGGCCCTGTCGATACGCGGGAGAGCTGCCACGCAATTGACGAGATCGTCGAGAGTGTCCCGCACGAAACCCGTCACCCCGTCGCCCACCACCTCGGGCACCGCCCCCCGCCGTAGACCAAGTACTGGAGTTCCGCAGGCCAGCGCTTCGG
>JBCDID010000333.1:0-4107 GCA_038749355.1 Pseudomonadota bacterium
CGGACGTAGTAGTCGATGGTCTCTGGGGTGATATCATCGAAGTGCACCGGCTTCTGCCCGGCGGATTGTGACGAATCTTGCGTCATGGAAGACCTCCGTTGATGGATTCCTTCCTCCCGTGCAGTCTCTCGACATTGAGGCCGATTGTTGCGCCGCACAATCTGATTATGGCTTTCAATCCTTGGAAAATCAATTCCAATGTTGCAATGCAGCATTGCAACATCGATGCCTCACTGCGAGCCCGACTAAGGCATCACTCGCCCGACAGCACCTCGATCTCGATGAAGGCGCAGGCGAAGTCGTTGCCGTTTTTGACGTCATGCTCGACGCCGAGCTGGCGGAAGTAGGGCACACCGTTCTGCATGGGTGCCTCGACGGGCCCGTCGAGCGTGTCGATATCCAGCTTCCCGTCGAAGAGAGGCACCACCACATAGTCGTGCTCGTGCCGGTGCCAGCCCGTGTTGGCTCCCTTGGCCGGGAAGGACCAGCGCCACACCTTCACCCGGTCGTTCTCGATCAGCAACTCGCCCTTCGCCGTTCCCGTCTGGTCGCTTGCGCACATGTCATGCCCTCCCCTTTCGAGATGCGTGACATGGTCAGGCCATTGCCCGACAACGCCTATCCCCAAAGCTGAGCGATCCGAGGACCAGTCAGTCCGCGTTCAGAACCACGCGCCCTGTGATCTTGCCAGCCTTCAGGTCGTCCAGCGTGTTCGAGGCCTCGCAGAGCGGGCGGCTCTCGACCGGGATTTCCTTCACATTGCCCTCACGCACCAGGGCGATCAGCTCGCGCAGGTCCTTGCACGACCCGACATAGGAGCCCTGCACCGTCAACGCCTTGGTCGGCAGCCAGGGCAACGGCATCTTGAAGTCGCCGCCATGCAGACCCACGACCACATAGCGGCCCATCTTGATCAGCGCATGGACGCCGAGCCGGGACGTGGCAGGCACGCCGACCGTATCGACGACGCCCAGCAGCTGGTTGTCCGTGATCTTGCGCAGCTCCTCCAACGCGTCCTCGCGCCGCGTGTTCAGCACCGCGTCCGCACCCATGGACACGGCAGTCTGCAGCTTCACGTCGTCCACATCGCAAGCGACGACCTTCTCGAACCCCATGGCCTTGGCGATGGCGACGGCGTTCATGCCGAGCCCGCCGCAGCCCATGACTGCCAGCCACTCGCCGGGGTTCATCAGATCCACGTTCACCTTCTTCAGCGCGCAATAGACCGTGAGGCCTGAGCACGCGTAAGGTGTCACCGTGTCCAGATCCAACCCGTCAATATTGACCAGAAAGCGAGGGTGATCGACGACCACGTATTGCCCGTAGCCGCCATCCCGGACAACACCGAGCGCACGCATCTTGGTGCAGTCGTTCTCGCGGTCGTTGGAGCAGGCCACGCAATCCGGCTCGAGGCAGCCGATCCAGGGGTGCACCATCATGGTCTTGCCCATGGGTGCTTCTTCGGGGTCCGCATCCGGACCCAGCGCCGCCACCTCTCCGCAGAACTCGTGACCCAGCGCCTGCGGCAACTTCATGCCGCGCGCACCCATCTCCAGCTTGCCCTCCTCACCGAGGTCGAAAAACCCCTCCTGGATGTGCAGGTCGGAATGGCAGACGCCAGAGCGGCGCACCCGGATCAACACTTCGGTGCCGGTCGGCACGGGCATGGGGCGCTGGCGCTCCACCAGCGGCTTGTCGAACTCGACGAGGTCGTAACTCGTGTAGGTATCGGCCATCCGTTCCTCCCTTGTTGGAGGTCAGCATGCCGCGCCCCACGACTGTTGGGAACCCCAAGGCGATCAGGTTGAGGATAGCACCGCGTAGGGTGCATCCAAAGTGTGCTTGCACACGTGATGCACCGGAGCCCGAAGGGCCTGTTCAGCGCCGCATTCTAGGCGCGAGAAACAGCGCAATCGCAGCTCCGATGGCCGCCGTGCCCGTGCGCCCGTAAAAACCGATGCCGAACAACGCCAGCAGGAAGAACGCGATGACCGCGCCACCGACCGCTGTGGTAACGGCCGGGACCAGCCCCATTCGGGTGAACCCGAACTGCTCCGCAGCCCAACCCATGACCGCACCGACGATGATCGCACCCAGCAGTCCGAACATGATCAACCTCCCTCTAACGGGCATCACAGTGCAATAGTGCAATGGGGTTCACACGTTCATGCGTTCCCGCCCCGTCGCCCGCGCAACAGTCGGCTTAGAAAGCCCTTCTCGCTGTTGACCTCGTTGCCCATCCCGGGTGGCGGCGCAACACTTTCGGTCTGACCATACTCGGTTTCGTGGTCCACGGGCGAGTTTTCCGGGAACAACACCCAGACGGGCAGGAGCGATTTGGGATGCTCCTCCGGCTGATAACGGATCTTGATCTTCTCTCCGCTCCCTTCGCGGCCAGTGGTGTCACCGTCCTTGAACACGTGCCCGCCAGCCAGCAATTGCCACATGGCGCCGGTCGCCATCAGCACCACGTCAGCAGGTGTCATGGGCGCGGTTGTGACCGAGATCTCGTGCCCGTTGAAAGCCGACATGCCCCGTGTCAGACATCCCGCGTTGTGCTCAAGCGTCCCAGTCCCCGGAGCCCCAACGATCTGGAACGAGACCCAATCGACCAGCGGCCACTCCTCAGCCGCCGCCGACTCCGCCGCGGCCACCCAGCGATCTGGCGGCACGATGTGTTCAGCGTTCCAGTAGTAAACCCCGACACAGACCGGCAGCTTGGCGAAGAGCGCGGAGACACAGGTCACCATCTGCGCCGCCAGAAAGCGTGACGCCAGGTCCGTCTTCTTGCCCCAGTCACAGCTTATGGACAGGTAGCTCCGATGATTGGCCACCACCTGCTCGACATCGGGGAAACCCTTGGTGTTGCGCACAGCAGGTCCGATGTCATCGCCGAGCGGTCCCGGGAACGGACCTTTGGTGCCCGAGAACAACAGCATCTCGCCACCGTCCCGGGTCAACGCGCCCAAAGGTGCGTCGTCCGTGTTGATGAGCCGATCATCCATCGCACCGTCCAGCATGGACTTCCAGCCCTGGAGCGCAGGGTAATCCTCCGCCAACGCTCCTGCGATCTCGCCTAGGGTGAAATCAACCGGCTCGCTGAACAGCACATAGGCGGTGATCGCCTCGGAGAGCATCCTCTCCGAGTTGCTGGCAGGTACCTTGTCCTCGGCCATGGTCAGGCGTTGGGTCCGCGCTGCATCATGATGACCACGTCGAGGATCTTGCCGAAGGCATCCTGCGAGATGTTCATGTGGTGCCCGGTCTGCGCCAGGGATGCCTTCTCACCTTCGTCCAGCCGACCATCGGCCAGGGCAATCCGGGCTGCAAAGCAAAGCGCTGTTTCGCAAAGCGCAGGTGACAGCCCCGTTGCCGCAGCCTGAATCGTCGCATCATGACCCTTGGCCTGGATCTCGCTGATTACCTCCTTCACCAGACCGGTCAGGCCGTTCTTGTCGAGCTGAAAGAAAATCGGGCTGAAACTGACTACATTCGACAATTGTGCCAGTTCGGAATCGTCGACGCTGCCATCGGCGATCATAGTCGAGACTGCTGGCGTCAGGACCGCTTTCGCAACGGTGTTCTGGGGTTTCGGCTGGCCGCGCAAGCGGGAAAAAAGACTCATCTCATAGATCCTCAAATACCGCTCTCTCATAGTGCAATTCAGTCCGCACTGGAGAAAACTGGCCCAACAATTCGATGCATTCAACCCTTCAATGGGCCTCTTGCCGAGCGCGACGCGGCGATCTCACCGCTCTCGGCATAGGCCTCGTGATTGGCCTCGATCCGGTCCAGCCTGTAACGGTAGTTGACCATCAGCCCGGCGGCCTGCGCGATCCCCTTGTCGGAGGTATCGCCCATCCAGTGGATCGCATGCAGTTCGGCGCCATTGCCAAGGTGGAACCGCGCCACCGGATCGGGCGGACGCCCGTCAGGGCGCTTGGCCTCGAGGAAATACTGGGCGGCCTGTTGAAGCAGCAATGGCTTCAGGTCCTCAGGCGGCGGGCCATAGACCAGCCCATCCCGGCAGGCAGCGGCGTCTCCGGTGTCGGCACCCTCGAGCCAACGGGTGAAGCCGGGCACGGGCGAAAGGGTCACGAACTCTGC
>JBCDID010000334.1:0-4105 GCA_038749355.1 Pseudomonadota bacterium
GCCAGCTCGATCCGGGTCTGGAGCTTTAGGGCAGGGAGACCTGCCGCCTTGGCCTCCGCCTCTGCGAGGTTCATCAGAGCGCGCGCGATGCCTTCCCCCTGCCGATCTGGGTCGACCGCGAGCTTCGAGATCAGGAGCGAGTCCTCCTCCGGCGCGCCGAAGAGGCAGCCGACCAGCGTGCCGTCCTCGTCCTCGGCCAGCAGGCACATCTCGCGGGTGGCCTTCTCGGCGAGTGTCATCTCGTCCATGGAATGCAGCGAGGAGGGCGGGTCGATGCGCCCCTCCATCACCGCGAATGCCCGATGCAAGAGGTCCAGAACCTCAGCCCAGTCCGTCGCGGCGTCCGCACTCCCGATCTCGATCATGTCGCAACCTCCTCGGGCCAGGGTTCGACCACCAGTTCAGGCCAGAGCGCCTTCTGCCGAGCCGCCTTCTCCTCGTGCGTCGCGCGGTTGGCGTTGCGGGGGTTGGGGACGATGCGCATGTCGAAGATGGCGTCCAGGCCGTATGGGGCTTCGATCTCGATCTCGCCGACTGCGTCTATCCGGACCCCGACCGCGTGGGTCTTGGCGGCGAAGTCAGCGATGGAGGCGCGGCTCGATGGGATGGGCGGGATCGCACGGCCAAACCGGCTCTCATACCAGAGGTGCACGCGGGCCTGATTGCGGATCTCAACCGGGGGCGTCGGGGAGAAATGGGCCGCTCCGCGCAGGATCACTTGGTCCTCAGCCTCCCAGCTTGTGTCGACGTCCCAGTAGAAGAGGTCGATATCCTTGATGCCGTGGCCGGACGGTTTGCCCGTCAGCGCGTTCCAGACCGTGTTGTAGAGAACGCCCGAGACGATCCAGCAATCGGGGAGCGCGAATGTGCGGGCCTGCTCCATCGCGCGCGCCGTGATCGGATCCGCGCGCAAGATCTCCCGCAGACGGTCCTCGAGCGTCATCCGTCCGAGGCCTCCGGAACCGGGGCAGGGATCTGCATGGTGCAGCAATGGATGCCGCCGCCGCCCTCCGCGATCTCGTCGATAGCGATCTGGACGACTTTGCGTTTCGGTTCCAGTTCTTCGAAGAGCCGCCGTGCTGCGCGGTCCCGCACACCGTCGCCGAACTTTGGCATGACGATGCCGCGGTTCGGGAAGTAGCTATTGACATAGGAGGCCGAGAAGTCGGGTCCGCGTTCGGGCATTTCCTCCCACCGGGGCCGGTTCAGCCGGATCACTTCCAGCTTTTCGCCGCGCGCGTCGCGGGCGGCCTCCAACCGGACGGCGTTCTCCTGTAGGTCCGAATACTCCGGGTCTTCCTTGTCGTCGGTGACCTCGGCGATGGCGAGCCCGGGGCGGATGATGCGGCAGACACCGTCCACGTGGCCATCGGTGACGTAGTCGGCCTCCGATCCCCAGAGCCATATGACGTGATCGCAGAGCGCATGCTCCTTCAGTGCCTCCTCGACATCGGCGCGGGACATGCCGGGATTGCGGTTCTCGTTCAGCAGGCAGGTTTCCGTGGTGATGAGGGTGCCGATCCCGTCGGTTTCCATCGCGCCGCCCTCGGCGATGATGGGTGCGCGGATGAAGGGCAGGGCTTCCTCTTGCGCGTAGCGCTGGGCAAGCGTCCGGTCGGCGAGGTAGAGGCCTGGGTACTTCTCCCCCCAAGCGTTGAAGTTCCAGCCGAGAGCCTCGACCACGGGCCGGTCGGCGGCATCCTTGCGCCCACGCGCCTGGATGATCGGCATGGTGTCGCGCGCCCAGATATCGTCCACGGCGATCTCGCGGACGGTGACCCTGGGGCCACACATCTTCTTCGCCCGCCCGATCTCATGGGAGTTGGCGAGCATCGTGACAGGCTCGAACTTGGCGATGGCTTTGGCGATACAGGCCTGTTCGACGCGGATCTGGGCGACCGACGCGGCGCCGTAGACCGCCTCGTTATCGCACCATGTCATGACGCAGCGTTCGTGCGGGTGCCATTCGGGGAGCAAGTGGGTCGCCTCCTCGGCGCGTGTGGCGGGCCCACCTGAGAGGGCTGTCGCCGCTATCCCGCCCAACATGGTTCTCCGGTTGATCATGGCCGCAGCTTCCCTACCACGCGCCCGTCATGCAAGAGGCTTGCGGAAGGTGATGACATCGCCGGTGCCGGGGACCTCCTCGAAACCGAGGTGCAGGAAGAGCGCGTGCAGGTCCGTGAGCGCACGGCCGGTGTCGAGCGTCAACGCGGCATATCCCTTCTGGCGCGCTTCGGCTTCTGCAAGCACCATCATCTTTCGCGCCAGCCCCTGGCCCCGCGCAGACTTATCCACGGCCAGCCCACCGACAAACAGCGCATCGGGGAAGTCGCGGGACGGCCGGGTGAAGAGGCTGGCAACCGGGCGGCCCGCGTCCTCTACGATATAGGCACTGCCGATCTCTGCCCCCTGCACCAGCCGCTCTTCGGTGACCTTGGCGGCGGCAGGCTTGTGGCCGAGGATCGGTTCCATATAGGCGAAGGCGCGGTGGATCAGGGCGGCCACTTCGGCCCATTTTGGGTAGTCGGGTGGGGCCTTGAACGGGGTCACAGCAGGCTCTCCAATCTGGCTCGGGCGGAATTGGAGCGCGGTTGCCAGAGGCCGCGGTCAATTGCTTCTTCGAGGCGCTGGGCAATCTCGCGCAGTGCTGCCGGGTTGGCATCCTCGATGAAGCCGCACACCTCATCGTCCTCCAGAACGGCCTCGTGGACGAGATCGAAATGGTGCGAGCGGACGGCGTGCGTGGTGGCGGCGAAGGCGAAGAGATAGTCGACCGTGGCCGCGATCTCGAAGGCGCCCTTGTAGCCGTGGCGCATCGCGCCGTTGAGCCATTTAGGGTTCACGACGCGGGAGCGGACAACGCGCCCGATTTCGTCCTCCAACGTGCGGATCACGGGGCGTTCGGGCCGCGAGTGGTCGTTGTGGTAGATGGTCGGGGCCTGCCCGCGCAGGTGTTCGACCGCCGCGGCCGCTCCCCCTTCGAACTGGTAGTAGTCGTCCGAGTCCAGCAGATCGTGCTCGCGGTTGTCCTGGTTCTGCACGACCGCCTCAGTGGCCGCGAGGCGGGTGGCGAGCTGGTTGCGGGCGCGCGTACCCTCCAACCCCTTGCCATAGGCGTACCCGCCCCATTCGAGATAAGCGTCTGCGAGGTCTTCGCGGCGCTCCCAAAGCTTCTCGTCGATCATGGCCTGAAGGCCTGCGCCATAGGCGCCCGGTTTGGAGCCAAAGACGCGGTAGGCCGCTTCGTCGGTCCCACCTTCTGCGTGCAGGCGGGCGGCGGCGGGATTGTGGTCGCCGGGCTCGTCCAGCGCCATGACGGCGCGTGCAGCAGAGTCGAAGAGCTCCATCTGGGCCGGAAACGCGTCCCGGAAGAAGCCGGAAACCCGGAGCGTGACGTCCACGCGTGGGCGGGCGAGATGGTCCAGCGGAATGATTTCGAACCCAGTGACACGGCGCGAGGCTCCGTCCCAAGTCGGCTTGCACCCCATCAGAGCGAGACCTTGCGCGATGTCGTCCCCGCCCGTGCGCATGTTGGACGTGCCCCAGGCGGTCAGCAGCATGGTACGCGGCCAGTCGCCATGGGTCTGAAGGTGGTGTTCGATCAGCCGTTCCGCCGAATTCCAGCCGAGCGCCCAGGCGGCAGGCGTCGGCACGGCGCGACTGTCGACAGAGTAGAAGTTGCGCCCGGTCGGCAGCACGTCCGGCCGGCCCCGGGTCGGCGCGCCGGAAGGCCCTGGTGGGATGAAACGGCCATTGAGGCCTGCCAGCATGGCATCCCGTTCGGCTGGCCCGCAGGTCCGGAGCGTCGGCAGCACCTCGTTGCGGAGGTGATCGAGGACTGTTGCGCTGGCCGCCCCTGGAGGTTCCGCATGTCCATCCAAGAGATCCTGTGCCAGCCACTCCAGCCGCTCGACGGCGTCGCCATTGGTGCGATAGGGGCCCGCGCGCTCCCTGGCACCGTTCGGGCGGGCGGAAAGATCTGCACTTGCCCACCCGCCCGCGCGCGGGCCCTCCGCAACCGCTGCAAGGGGAGGACAAACCGGGGCGGGGGCACCCATCTCGCAATCCAGTGGGTCGAACTCCTCCGGATCAATGCCGAGGTCGC
>JBCDID010000335.1:0-4094 GCA_038749355.1 Pseudomonadota bacterium
CGCGCCGCTCGCCGCCCGCATAGGCAGCCGCGATCTTCGTGGGCGCCGAGCCCGGCGTCATGTCACCAAAGCCCTTCTCGGCCAGCTTCATGATCTCGTCATGGTCGATCCCACCTGCCGCCGCCAGCACCAACCTCTCCGGCGTGTAGTGCGTGCCGATGAAACCCTGCAGATCCCCGCGAGAGAAACCCTTCACATGCCCCGGTGTGCCCAGAATGGCCCGCCCCATGGGCTGGTTCGGAAACGCCGTCTCCTGCAGCCAGTCGAAGATGATGTCATCCGGCGTATCGAGGCATTGCCCGATCTCCTGCAGGATCACGCCGCGTTCCATCTCGATCTCGGCCTCGGCCATCTGCGGGTCACGCAGGATGTCGGTCAGGATGTCCATGGCCAGCGGCACATCCGCCGACAACACCCGAGCATAGTAGGCCGTGAGCTCCCGCGACGTGTAGGCGTTCAGATACCCGCCGACATTCTCGATCTCCTCAGCGATCTGCAGCGCAGTGCGCCGGGTCGTGCCCTTGAATGCCATGTGCTCGAGGAAGTGCGCGATGCCGTTCTCGGCCTCGGTCTCGTCGCGGGTGCCGGCATCTACCCAGACCCCGATCGAGGCCGAAGCGAGCCCCGGCATGTGCTCCGTTGCCACCCGGAACCCGTTGGGCAGCGTGTCTACGCGAACCGTCATGTGCGGCGTTCCTTTCGTATGTGCTCTTCCAATACCGCAAGATCGTTGGGAAGAGTTGTCAGCCGTTCAGGCCGTTCATATAGGTCCGCCATGCGCGCGGGAAGAGAGGGGCGGTGGCCCGTGGCCTCCTCGACGGCGTCCGGGAACTTGGCGGCATGGGCCGTCCCGAGGGTGACCATGGGCGTATCCGGGCGGATCAGGGGCTCCGCCGCGACTATGCCGATGGCCGTGTGCGGGTCGAGGATGTAGCCCGCGTCGCGGGAGAACCGGGTGATCATGGCCATGGTCGTGGCCTTGTCGGAGCGGCCCGAGTCGAAGCCTTCCTTCAGCCGTTCCCACGCACCTTGCGAAAGGCGGAACTTGCCGTGTTCTTTCTGCTCGGCCATCAGTTGCGCGACCGCACTGCCGTCTTGGTCGTAGAGCTCGAACAACAGCCGCTCGAAGTTCGAGCTGATCTGGATGTCCATGCTCGGCGCGATGGTGGGGTGGACGCCCAAGGCCTCCGACAGCCCCGTCTGCGTGGTCCGGTGCAGGATGTCGTTCTCATTCGTCGCGATCACCAGCCGGTCGATGGGCACGCCCATGCGCCGCGCGATGTGGCCCGCGTAGATGTCACCGAAATTGCCCGTCGGCACCGTGAAATCCACCCGGCGGGCGGGCGCGCCCAAGGCCAGCGCCGCCGTCACATAGTAGACCACCTGCGCGAGCACCCGCGCCCAGTTGATCGAGTTTGCCGCCGCCAGCCCAACTTCGTCGCGGAAGGCGAAGTCGTTGAACATGTCCTTCACGCGGTTCTGGCAATCGTCAAACGTGCCTTCCAGCGCGATGGCGTGGACATTGGACTCGACCGGCGTGGTCATCTGCCGGCGCTGCACCTCCGAGATCCGGCCCGCCGGGTGGAGGAAGAAGACGTCGACGTTATCGGCACCCCGGAACGCTTCCATAGCCGCCGACCCGGTATCGCCCGAGGTCGCACCCACAATGGTGATCTTGCGTCCCTGGCGCGCCAGCACCCGGTCGAACATCTGCCCGATGAGTTGCAGGGCCACGTCCTTGAACGCGAGCGTCGGCCCGTGGTGCAGCTCCAACAGCCAGTGGTTATTGTCGATCTGGACGAGCGGGCAGCGCGCCGGGTGGCCGAAGCCCTTGTAGGCCTCGGCGATGATCTCGCGGAACTCGGCATCCGTGAAACAATCGCCGATGAATGGGCGCATGACCGCGAAGGCCACGTCCTCGTAGGTCGCCCCGCGCAGGCTCTCCAATGTCTCCGCATCCAGCACCGGCACCTCGGCAGGCACATAGAGACCGCCGTCGCGGGCAAGCCCGGTCAGCATCGCTTCCTCGAACGTCAATTCGGGCGCCTGACCGCGGGTGGAGATATAGCGCATAGGGAGGCCTCAACGGACAACACAGGCTGGTGGGATTAGCCCAAGCCAGCCTGTGCGACCAGAGGATTTTTGATGCAGCCGGGTTAGCCGAGTTGGGGCACGACAGCCGCAAAAACTACCCCGCTCAGGATCGCCCCGCCAATGCCCAACGCCATGTAGGTCGCGAAGACCTCGCGCCGGACCAGCGCGAAGACCGCAGCCATGGCCGGGATCGAGCTGACAGCACCCGCGACCATGAAGGACATGGCAGCACCGGCGGACATGCCCTGCTCCATCAGGCCCGCAATGAGCGCCGGAGCCGCGTAGCCGTTCAGGTAGGCAGGCGCGCCGACAAAGGCCCCGATCACGATGGGCATCAGTCCCTCACCACCGACGAGGGCCGCGATGTTCTCGGCGGGGACGTAGTGGATCATCATACCTTCTATCAGGTAGGCGAACGCGAGCCATTTGCCGAGGAAGAGTGCCTGTTCCAGTGCCGTCTGGCCGAAGGCGCGGCGGCGCGGCTCCTCGGTCCAGAACTTCCAGACTGGTTTCGAGGTCAGCGGGTTTGGGCCGCAGCCGCAGCAGCCACTGGATTTCTGAGGCTTCAGGACGTCTGCAAACCAGCCCGCGCCGGTCATGGCCTTGACCACGAACCCGCCCATGAGGCCGAGCGACACCGCCGCGATACCCTTGCCGATGGCGTACTCGACACCCAGCGCGCCGGTAGTGATCGCGAAAGTTGGCGGGTCCATCAGGGGCGAGGCGAGCCAGAACGCCATGACCGCGGACAAGGGCGTGCCCGCTGCCAGCAGGGCCGCGACGAAGGGAATGACCTCGCAGGAGCAGAAGGGTGCCAGCCCGCCGACCAATGCCGCGAGCACGATCATGCGGGTCTCCTTCCCCTGGAAAGCCGCGGAAATGACACCCTCGGACCCGCTCGCCTTCAGGTAGGCAATCATCGCGATGGCGATGGCCATATAGGGCATGGTGCCCGCGAAGGCGTTGGCCGCAGTCGCCAGCACGGCCCCCGCCCGGTCGGGATCTGCCAGGATGATGACAAGCGGGATGAGCGCGACAAGCGCCCAGACCCGGTCCATGCCCTGCAGGCCCCGCCACAGCGAGCCCATCTGCTTCAAAGCCAACTCGGTCATGCCACGTCCTCTTGTGGTTCGGATGCCGCGTCCACACAGCACTCAGAGATCAGGAACTGCGCGAGCGCGGAGATCCGCTCGAACTCCGCCAGACAGTTGAGCACCCTGCCCTCCCGGCGCTGAACCACCACACCGGCGGTGGTGAGCGCACGCAGATGATGTGACAGGGTCGATGGCGCGAGGCCGACGCGTTCCTGGATCGCGCCGACGGGCAGACCATCGGGCCCGGCCCGAACAAGCGCGCGCAAGATCGCCAGCCGCGCCTCCGAGCCGAGCGCTGCGAAGGCCCCTGCCGCGTCCAAATTGTCGGGCGCATTGGGGTCAAGGGAATCAATCATCTTTTCCATATTTCTAGAATTATCGAATTGATTGCGGATTGCAACCCCCAAGCTGTTAGAATTGCGGATAGATTGACTTTCCCGGCCAATTGCGCCATAGGAGCGCGCAACCAGAAGCCCCAATCCGGGGGCACGAGGGCCGCGTGGGGACTGCGGCCGCAACAGGCTGCAAACCACGAAGGGCCACATATGCTGTTTTCCGAACTGGACCTTGATCCCAAGGTCGTGAAGGCTGTCGAAGAGGCAGGCTACTCCGCGCCAACACCGATCCAGGCGGGCGCGATACCCGAGGCGTTGAAGGGCCGTGATGTGCTGGGGATTGCCCAGACGGGCACCGGCAAGACCGCGTCGTTCACCCTGCCCATGATCTCGATCCTGGCGAAGGGACGTGCGCGTGCACGGATGCCGCGGAGCCTGATCCTCTGCCCGACGCGGGAACTGGCGGCCCAGGTCGCCGAGAACTTCGAGAAGTACGGCAAGTACCACAAGCTCTCCATGGCTCTGCTGATCGGCGGTGTGAACTTCAAAGATCAGGACAAGCTGATCGACC
>JBCDID010000336.1:0-4086 GCA_038749355.1 Pseudomonadota bacterium
GGAGCTTTGGCCGTCGGCACGGTTCGTCTTCACCAGCGCATGAGACCTGCGTCCAAAAGTTGACCGACACTTTCAAACGTCACCGAACTGGGCGGTCCCGGTTTCCAGTCATCAGCCAGCAATCGACCACCTCTTCGAAGCCCTTGACCGCACGCTCAAAACTCTCCAGCGCCTGATCCACTTGCCGGTCCAATTGCACGGATACGAAGACCGAGACCGCGAACCCCAATCTTGCCTCATCAATCAGCGCGGAATAACCCTGCAGCACGCCCTGCTCCTCCAACATCCGGACACGGCGGAGGCAGGGCGACGGGCTGAGCCCCACCCGGTCGGCAAGCTCCTGGTTCGAGATGCGCCCGTCCCGCTGCAGCTCGCGGATTATCTTGCGATCAATTGCGTCCATTTCTGGTTTCGTAGCAGATCATGCCAATTCGGACCATGATTCAGATCAAATACGCAAACATCCGCGCTTCAAACAACGGTAATCTCCTCTCAAATGGGAGACCGACCATGCATCAAGAAGATCTGGACCACCTGAAGACCGTCGAGCAACGCCTGCTCTGGCTCGCCTGCTGGACCATCCACAACGCCAATCACCTGCGTGCCAAGGACGAGGTGAAGGTGGGCGGGCATCAGGCGTCGTCGGTGTCCATGGTCTCGATCATCACGGCGCTCTACTTCCACGCGCTGCGGCCAGAAGATCGGGTGGCCGTCAAGCCGCACGCCTCGCCGGTCTTCCACGCGGCGCAATACCTGATGGGCAACCAGAGCCTCGAGAACCTCCAGAACTTCCGGGCCTATGGCGGCGCGCAGTCCTATCCCAGCCGCACGAAGGACGTGGACGATGTGGACTTCTCGACGGGGTCGGTCGGGCTGGGCGTGGCAATCACAGCCTTCGCCTCGATCATTCAGGACTACATCGCGGCGAAGGGCTGGTCCGACCGCCCGCTCGGCCGCATGGTCGCGCTGGTCGGGGACGCGGAACTCGACGAGGGCAACATCTACGAGTGCTTGCAGGAAGGCTGGAAGCACGACCTGCGCAATTGCTGGTGGGTGATCGACTACAACCGCCAATCGCTGGACGGCGTGATCCGCGAGGGGTTGTGGCAGCGGATCGAGGCTATCTTCGACGCGTTCGGTTGGGAGGTCGTGCGCCTGAAGTACGGCCGCCTGCAGCGCGCGGCGTTCGAGGAGCCCGGCGGGCGCGCATTGCGTGACTGGATCGACAACTGCCCGAACCAGCTTTACTCAGCGCTGACCTATCAAGGCGGGGCCGCGTGGCGACAACGGCTGATGGATGAGATCGGCGACCAAGGCGATGTGACGGCGCTGCTCGACCGGCGCTCGGATGATGAACTCGCGGCGTTGATGGAGAACCTCGGTGGGCATTGCGTCGGCACATTGGCCGAGGCGTTCGACGGGATCGATCACGACCGCCCGACCTGTTTCCTCGCCTACACGGTCAAGGGCTGGGGCACACCGCTGGCCGGGCACAAGGACAACCATGCGGGGCTGATGACGCCCGCGCAGATGGGGGGGTTTCAGGCCGACATGGGCGTGGCCGTCGGTGCGGAGTGGGACCTGATGGCGACCGTGGCCGATCCGGGCGCGTTCCGGACGTGGCTGGATCAGGTGCCGTTCTTCGCCAAGGGGACGCGACGGTTTTCAGCCGCGCCTGTGGCGACCGACGGACCTGCGGCGTTCAAGGACACCGAGATCTCGACCCAGGCGGCTTTCGGGAAGGTTCTGGACGAAATCGCACGCTCGGGTTCAGCCCTGTCAGACCGCATCCTGACCACCTCGCCGGACGTGACCGCGTCGACCAACCTCGGCGGCTTCGTGAACCGGCGCGGGTTGTTCGCGCGCGACGTTCAGGCGGACACTTTCCGGGACGAACGCATCCCATCGGCGCAGAAATGGCAGTTTTCGCCGAAAGGTCAGCATCTGGAATTGGGCATCGCCGAGATGAATCTCTTTCTGGCGCTCGGAGCCGCCGGGCTTTCTCACTCGCTGTTCGGTGAGCGGTTGCTGCCTGTCGGCACGGTCTATGACCCGTTCGTGAACCGTGGCCTCGATGCGCTAACCTACGCATGCTATCAGGACGCAAGGTTCCTGATCGCGGGGACGCCCTCGGGGGTGACACTGGCACCGGAGGGTGGGGCTCACCAATCCATCGGCACGCCGCTGATCGGGATGAGCCAGGACGGTCTGGCCGCCTTCGAGCCCGCCTATGCCGATGAGCTGGCGATCATCATGGACTGGGCCTTCGACTACATGCAGCGCGATGGCGAGGACGACCCGGACGAGCATACTTGGCTGCGCGACGAAACAGGCGGCGCCGTCTATCTGCGTCTCTCGACCCGGCCGTTGGAGCAACCGCAGCGCAACATGGAACCGGCGCGCGCGCGTGACATCATCGACGGCGCATACTGGTGGCGCGAGCCGGGGCCGAATGCCGAGATCGTCATCGCCTACCAGGGATGCATGGCGCCGGAGGCGATCGCGGCGGCAGGCATGATCGGGGCCGACCGGCGCGACATCGGCGTGCTGGCGGTCACCTCGGCCGACCGGTTGAACGCCGGATGGACTGCCGCGCAGCGAGCCCGGGCCCGTGGGCAGGAGGCAGCGCAGGGCCATATCGAGCGACTTCTGTCAGGGCTGCCCGCCCACTGCACGCTGATCACGGTGATCGACGGGCACCCGGCGACGCTAGCATGGCTGGGATCGGTGCACGGCCACCGGACCGTCCCGCTCGGGGTCGAGCACTTCGGACAAACGGGCACAGTGGCCGATCTCTACCACCATTTCGGGATGGACGCCGACGCCATCGCGCAGGCGGCAGAGCGGCTCAGCCCCGGGCGCCGGCTGACCAATGCCTGGGCGGTGGGCTGACGCTCTCGTTTTATTGGAAGAATCCGGCAAAGGGCGTGTCTGTGAACGCTTGCGTCAGCTCGGCATAGTTAGCGACACGCTCCGCCAGCGGGCGGTGCCGCATCTGGACATTGCGGTGGCTGAGCGGGCGGTCCTTGACACCCAGGAACCGGCAGAGCCCGGCATCCTCTGCGGCGGGGCCGTCAACTAACGCCTCATAGGTGACCTCGTGCACCCTACGCCCCTCGAAGTGCCGCCGGACGGCGAGTCGCTGAAGCCCCTCGGTCCGGAAGTACCCGGCCAGGATCTCGGGGTCGATTGTCACCAGCCCCACATCCGGACGCGCCCGCGCATCGCCGACCGCCCAGACGCCGGTATCAACGGCGACTTGTGCCGAGACGAAGCGCTCCAGCAGGTTTTCCCGCCGCAGGAAGATCGCGCCGATATCCGGGTTCGCAGACAGATAGGCCCCCAGCTCCGAATAGAGGCGCATGTAGTCTGTCTCCAGGATCTTGAGTCCCACTGCACCTGTCACGCGCGCGTGCCAGGGCCAGACTTCAGTATCCAGGAAGCCGGCAATATCAGACCCGTGAGGGTCGCCTTCTCGCATACCGTCTGGTACGGGCGCGGGATGCCAGAGGCTGCCATTCCCGTTCAGCACCTCGCCAAAGCAGATCACGTCGGGGTGCGAATGCAGACGCTCGCTCAGCATGGTGGAGCCGCTGCGCGAAGGCGCAATCAGGAAGAAACGCCGGGGCGTGCCCTCATCCATTCGGATCAGTTGAACCGGTTGTCCCGCGGGAAGCCGCGCGGCGCCATGCGGCCCGCGCCCGCGCGCTTGTGGACATATCCATCCTCGCGAAGGGCCTCGGCGGTCTCGGTGCGCGTGCGCCCGCCATTCTCCTTCCACGACAGCCCGTGCTCGAGCGCGAGACATTTCACGTCGGAAAGCACCGCCCCTTTGTCGCGATAAGTCTGGAGACGGACACCCTTGCCGCGGGTCATCTCGGGCAGCTCTTCCAGCGGGAAGATCAACAGTTTACGGTTCTTTCCAACGACCGCGACGTGGTCACCCGTAACGGGCACGCAGATGGTCGCCCGTATATCGTCCTTCACGTTAAGGATTTGTTTACCTGAGCGGGTCTGCGCGATCACGTCGGCCTCGGGAATGATGAAGCCGTCGCCCGCCGAGGAGGCCACCAGCACCCGTTCGCC
>JBCDID010000337.1:0-4011 GCA_038749355.1 Pseudomonadota bacterium
CTTCTGGCAGCGCGAAGACGGAAGTGCACGCCCGGTGCAGCGAGGAACGGGCGCAGCAATGGATCCGTAGGCTCGGTCCGCACGACCAAGTAACGCCCATAGCCCGAGGGAAATCGACACGGGCATCTTCTCTAGGATGATGTTGATGACGGTCTCGGAGCGCTGGAAGCTCTCGCCGAAATCGAAGCGGGCGTAGTTCCAGATCATCAGGAGGAAGCGTTCGTGGACCGGTTTGTCGAGGCCGAACTGGCGTTCAAGATCGGCGATCAGGTCCGGGTCGATGCCCTGGCGGCCACGATAGCTTTGGTTGGCGGCCTGGGCGGATTCGCCCGCCTCTGCCTCGAGCTCCGAGATGATCTGCTCCACCGGCCCGCCCGGTGCGAACTGGATGATCGCGAAGTTCAGAAGCATGATGCCGAGCAGCGTCGGCACGATCAGCAGGATGCGGCGGAGGATGTAGGCGGCCATTCAGATGCCCTTCGGGCTCCGGTGCATCACGCCCTCTGACGAGGACTTTGGATGCACCCTACGCGGCACGTCAACGGCACCGCGTAGGGTGCATCCTTCGGCGGCTTGCCGCCGTTGATGCACCGTTGAGTGCCGTGGCATCATCTCAGATCTTGCCTTCGGACTTCATCTTCGCGGCTTTCTCCGCGTCCTCCCACCAGAAATGGATGACGCCCCGATCATAGGCGGGCTTGGTGGCGGGCCGCCCGAAGACGTCCCAATAAGCAACATGGTGCGAGGCCTTGGTCCACTGCGGAATCCAGAAATGCATGGCGCGCATGACGCGGTCGAGGGCCCGAACAGTATCGGTCAGTTCCGCACGCGTCGCGGCGTTCTCCACCTTCTCGATCAACGCGTCCACAACCGGGTGGCTCACGCCGCCGCGATTGCGTGACCCCGGCGCGTCCACGCTGGATGAGTGGAAATAGCCGCGCAGTTCAACCCCGGGGGTCAGCGACATTTCAGTCCGGAAGGTTGTGATATCGAAATCGAATTTGTCCGTACGTTCCTCGTACTGAGTGCGGTCGACCTCGCGCAGTGTCGCTGCGATCCCCAACCGCTCCAGGTTCTTGATCATCGGATTGATGATCCGCGCGAAGCCCTGAGACGAGGTGAGGAACTCGAACTCCAGCTTCTGGCCGTCCTTCTGGCGGACCCCGTCCACCACGGCCCATCCCGCATCGTCCAGCAGCTTGCCCGCCTGGCGGAGCGCGCGGCGCGCCCGTCCCGACCCATCCGTCACCGCAGGCACATACGCGTCTTCCGAGAGCAGCCCCTCGGGCAGTTGATCCGCGAACGTCTCCAAAATCGCCATCTCGCCAGGGCTCGGAGGACCGTCCGCTGCCATGGGCGAACCCTGAAAGAAGCTGGTCGTACGGTCATAGAGACCATAAAAAAGCCGCTCATTCGACCATTCGAAGTCGAAGGCGAGTCCGATGGCTTCGCGCACCCGGATGTCCTCGAAGACCGGGCGGCGGTGGTTGAACCAGAACCCCTGGCCACCCGACACGGTCTCGTCCGGCAGCACCTCGCGGATCACATCGCCCGTGCCCACGGCAGGGAACACATCCGGCTCGTACCCCGTGGCCCAGACCTTGGACCAGTACTCCTCGTGGAAGAGGTGCTGGCCCGCCTTGAACGCCTCGAAGGCGGCCGTGCGATCCCGGTAGTAGTCGATGCGGATGCGGTCGAAATTGTCCCGGCCCCGGTTCACTGGCAGGTCGGCGGCCCAGTAGTCCTCGACCCGTTCAAGCTCGACGAAGCTGTTGGCCTCGAACCGGCCGACGCGATACGGCCCAGAACCGAGCGGCGGCGTCAGGTCGCCCGCCTCAAAGTCATGCTTGTCGAAATGCGCCTTCGAAAATACCGGCATCTGGGCCGCCAGCATGGGCAGGTCCCGTTTCGGTTCATCGGGTGCGAAATCGTAGCGGACGCGGTGTGGACCCTCTGCCGTCACGGAGATGATCGGCGCCAAGAGCAGGCGGTAGAAGGGGCGGGCCTTCGTGCGCATCAGCTCAATCGAATTCACAACATCCTCAGATGTGATGGGCGAGCCGTCGTGGAACCGGGCCTCGGGCCGCATGTTGAAGATGATGAAGCTGCGGTCCTCGGCCAGTTCCGCGTTCTCCGCGATCAGGCCGTACCAGCTGTCGGGCTCGTCGTGCGCTTCCGCCATCAGGCCGTCAAAGACCGTGCGGCCGAAATGGGTGTCGGCGATGCCGAGCCCGGCGTTGCCCTTCAGCGCGTAAGGGTTGAGGCTGTCAAAGCTCGCCTCGAACCCCGTGGACCAGAGTCCACCCTTGGGCGCTGAGGGGTCCGCATAGTCGAAGTGCGGGAAGTCGGCGGGGTATTTCAGGTCGCCAAAGGCAGAGACGCCGTGGGTCGTGATCGTGGCCGCCTGTGCGGGTCGCAGGAAGGCTGTGGCTCCTGCCGCGCCGGCCAATGCACCAAACGTGCGTCTCGTGATCGCCATGGGCTTCTCCCTTCTGGCCCCCGTGGATCTAGGGGTAGGTCCGACGGTCCCGGGTTTCAAGGCCCGCGTCCACCGGGGCGGGGACCCACGAAAAACGCCGCACCCCGAGGGCGCGGCGTTCTGTTGTTTTTCAACTGCCGACTTCGCGAAGTCGATCTCGGCGCAGGTCGGTCGCCAGGACCATGAGTCGCCCGTAGGTCTGCTATTCCAGACCCGCGGCCAGGTCCGAGGGCGTGCCGTCCTCGGCATTCAGCCAGGCGATCAGGTTCACACGGTCCTCGGGCTTCTTCAGGCCGCCGAAGTTCATCGATGTCTTCGCCGCATAGGCCTTAGGCTTCTCCAGAAATGCGTTTAGCTCGGCAAAACCCCAGTTGCCACCAATAGCACCCAGCGCGCCGGAATAGGCGAACCCATCGACCGCTTCCTTGGGTCGGTCGACAATGCCCCAGAGATGTGGCCCTGAGCCGTTCTTGCCATCCTCGACTTTGTGGCAACCCTTGCACTTGCCGAAGACTTTCTTTCCAGCAGATAGATCAGCCGCTGCGATCAGGCCCGCATAGTCGATTTCCACCACTTCGTCGCCGCCTGCGGCCGGTTCCGCGATCTCCAGCGCAAAGGCCTGGGGTTCGTCATGGTGGTGGCCGCGCGTGCCGTAAACCTTGCCCGAGAAAAAGCCCAGCAGCAAAAATATCAGGAGGGATCCAATTGCCGCGCCTGCGATTTTGTTGAGTTCCGTCGAGTCCATGAGTCTGCCTCTTCGTACACGAATCGGGCACCCCCGCGCGCCCGACATTGGGCGGTGTAGTACCGGGTTCCCTCCTGCTCCTGCAAGATGTAGAAGGCGCGACCGATTGCCGTCATAGGGTGGTGATATGGGTTAAAATCCGGTTTTGGGGAGGGGCCGAGCATGGGGTTCTCATCTTGAATTCAGTAACGGGCCAGATCGCGTTCCAGGGTGAACTGGGCGCGTATTCGCATCAGGCGTGCCGCGAGGTGTATCCGGATTTGGAGCCGCTGCCGTGCCGAACCTTCGAGGCAGCACTCGAGGCGGTGCGCACGCGTGCGGCCGATCTGGCTATGATGCCGATCGAGAACTCGACCTATGGGCGGGTGGCGGATCTGCATCGGCTGCTGCCTGAGGCCGGGCTCTACATTATCGGTGAGCACTTTGTCCCTGTGCGGGTCAATCTCTTTGGTGTGCCCGGGGCCAAGCTGGAAGACGTCAAGACGGCGCGCTCGCATACCGTGCTGCTCGGCCAGGTGTCCAAGTTCCTGCACAAGCACGGGATTCAGCCGGTCACGGGGGCCGACACGGCGGGGTCCGTGCGCGAGATTGCCGAGGCAGGCGATCCCGCGCGCGCGGCCATGGGCTCACCCTTGGCAGGTGAGATCCACGGGCTGGAGACGCTGGCCGAGAGTATCCAGGACAATGCCAACAACACCACGCGCTTTCTGGTGATGTCGCGCCAGCGGATCGAGGCGGAGCCAGGGACCGGCGATGCCATGACCTCGTTCGTCTTTCAGGTGCGCAA
>JBCDID010000338.1:0-3988 GCA_038749355.1 Pseudomonadota bacterium
ACCGGGGCGGGCAAATCGATCCTGCTTGACGCATTGGGCTTTGTTCTGGGATGGCGTGGCCGGGCCGAGCTAGTGCGCCGGGGGGCCGATCAGAGAGGTCAGCACCCGGTTCTTCGCCGCCACCTGGCGCATGTGGTAGAGCAGTTCCCGCTCGGATTTCGGCTTGCCCCAGTCGAGCGCGGTCTCCTGGCGGATGCTCTCCGGCACCGTCTCGTCGATCAGCGCATCCAGGCTCTCTGCGCCGACAACCTCCAGCATCTCGGCCATTTCCTGAGGCGATGGTCCAATGTGACGGCGGTTGGCGAAGTCGTAGGGCAGGTAATCGGTTGGCGTGAAGGGCATGGTTCTCTCCTGGTACGCAGACTCTGGCAGGGCGCCGGGATCAGGTGATCATTTCCTTGTAGGCGGCTTCGTCCATGTAGCCGTCCATCTGGCCGGTGTCCGAGGGGCGCATCTTGAAGAACCATCCTGCACCGAGCGGGTCCTCGTTCACCTTGGCGGGCTCGTCGACGATGGCCTCGTTGATCTCGACGATCTCGCCGTCCAGCGGCGCGCAGATGTCCGACGCGGCCTTGACGCTCTCGATCACGACGATGTCGTCGTCCTTCGACACCGAGGCGCCCACCTCGGGCAGCTCCACGAAGACAATGTCGCCAAGCTGGACCGAGGCGTGCTCCGTGATCCCGACGACGATCAGATCACCCTCGGCCTTCAACCATTCGTGCTCTTCCGTGTATTTCATCCCTCATCTCCCCTGTTGGTTATCTTTTGAAGTTGGCTGGTGTGAACGGCAGTGGCACGACGCTGAGCGGCTGGCGCTTGCCGCGAAGCTCGCCGTAGAGCCGTGTGCCGGGTTCGGACAACGCGGTTGGCACGTATCCCATGGCAACAGGACCGCCGATGGTCGGGCCGAAGCATCCGGAGGTGATCTCGCCCAATGCCTCACCGCCCTCTTCAGCGGCGAACAACGGGACGCCCGCGCGCATGGGCGCCCGGCCTTCCGGCATCAAGCCGACCCGTTTGCGTGGGGCCCCGTTGGTCAGTTGGTCGAGGATTTGCCCTGCGCCCGGGAACCCGCCTTCGCGTGCGCCGCCCGACCGGCGGGCCTTCTGGATCGCCCAGTTCAGACTGGCCTCCACCGGGCTCGTGCTGGTGTCGATGTCGCTACCATAGAGGCATAGCCCCGCCTCCAGCCGCAGGCTGTCGCGGGCACCGAGGCCAATGGGTTCAACCGCCTCGTGGCCCAGCAGCGCCCGGGCCAGGGTTTCGGCAGCCGCCTCAGGTACGGAGATCTCGTAGCCGTCTTCTCCCGTGTAGCCGGACCGCGAAACCCAGGCTTCGGCCCCGGCCAGATCCATCGTTGCCACGTCCATGAAACGCATGTCGGCGGCGGCGGGGTTCATGGCGGCCAGCACGGTCTCCGCCGCAGGGCCCTGCAGGGCGAGCAACGCCCGGTCGGTGATGGGCTCAACTCGGATCTCGGGCTCAAGTGCAGCCTTCATGCGCGCGATGTCGGCCGCCTTGCAGGCTGCATTGACGACCACGAACATGTGATCGCCCCTATTGGCGAACATGAGGTCGTCCTCGATACCGCCCGCCTCATTGGTGAAGAACCCGTACCGTTGGCGGTCTTCGCCGAGGCCCAGCACATCCATTGGGATCAGACGCTCCAATCCGAGCGCGATCTCCTCGTACGACCCCCCGCGCAGGACGACCTGTCCCATATGGCTGACGTCGAACAGACCGGCCGCAGCGCGGGTGTGTTGGTGCTCCTTCATGACGCCGAGCCCGTATTGGACCGGCATCTCGTAACCGGCGAAGGGGACCATCTTGGCACCCAGCTCCAGATGCAAACTATGCAGGCATGTGCTTTCCAGTTCCGAACCGGACAAGTCTTCGCTCCCCATCCAAGCGTCGGATCGTCCTTATGGCGTTGGCGTCCGGCGTCATTTTGTGCGCGGCTGTGATGCCGCGTCTGACGCCCCCTCTGTCCTTTCGCCTGAGATCGTTATCCCTTCGGCGGACGCTGTCGCGCCTCTCTCCAGAGTTGTCAGACCGCGAGGTCCTGGTGCCTGAGAGTTTCCGGGGCGGTTGCTCCTTCGGCGCTGGGTTTGGCCAGCTCTCCCTTGCGGTCGGGTGAAATCATAGACACGGCTCAGGGCAGAGAACAAGTCGTTCGTTCTTCGTATCTTCGTGAAGGGCCAACATGTCGGCTGTTGTCCTGCTGCTTATTCCTTGCTCCGGAGTTCCTGTCACGCCGACGTAAGTCTGCGATTTCGGACTAGGTTCCGGCGGCCGGAAGCAGCAGCACGTTCTCTTCCCCCTGGTACTGCCGGATGCGTTCGGCCACCCGGTAGCCATGCCTCTCACACCAGGCTTCCAGCGCGGCGCTGAACCCGTCGCGCACCTCGATGAAGATGGGCGGGCGGTGTTCCCGGACTGTCTTTGTCAGCCCGCCGAGGACCTGCATCTCGTGCCCTTCCACGTCGATCTTCAGGAACGACACCTTGCGCCCCTCGAGCGCCGCGTCGCCGGTCACCACCGGCACACGTTGCCCGGGACCGTCCTCAGTCAGAGTGTTTCGCCCCTCATGCATTGGCGCGGGCGTTTCAATCACCGCTTCGCCTGGCGCATCCGACAGCGCCTGTTTTCGGATCTCGAACCGTGTGAGACCGTTCAGCGCCTTGTTAACCGTGAGGATCGTGTGCGCCTTCAGCGAGGGCTCGAAGGCGATGACCTTCGCCGCGCCCAGAGCTTTCGCGGCATAGATCGCGTGGTTCCCCACATGGGCGCCGATGTCGACAAAGGTCCCGCCTACGGGGAAGTGCTCGGCGATCAACGCGAGGGAGGCGGGTTCATACATCTCGCCCCGCGCATGGTAGGCTTGAATGTAGTCGAACGGGTTTGCGACGAAGAACCGGTAACCGATGCCCTCGTGCGCAACGTCGACCACCGATGCGAGCAGGGGGTCCAGCACCGCGAACGGGGGGAGAGGCGCCTCCTGTGTCGGGTCGCTCATGTGTCTTCGCGCAGGTCCCGGCGGCGGATCTTGCCCGTCGCCGTCATGGGCAGCGCATCGATCCAGCGGATCTCGCGGGGAGCGACGTGGGGGCTGAGGCGGGCACGCACATGAGCAATCAACTCTTCCGCAAGATCCGGCGATCCGTTGCGCCCGTCCGCCAGGACTATATGCGCGCGCACGATCTCGGTCCTCAGCTCATCCGGCACCCCGATGCAGGCGGACATGGTGACGGCCGGGTGGCGGTTCAGGCAATCCTCGATTTCCGAAGGGCCAACCCGATAGCCTGCCGTTGTGATCACGTCGTCCGTGCGCGAGGCGAACCAGTAGTAGCCATCCTCGTCCACGCGCCCTTCATCCCCGGTCAGCATGTATGTGTGCCCGTCCGAGGCGGTGACGAACTTCTCCGCGGTCTTCTCCGGCAGGCCCCAATAGCCAAGGAACATGGCGGCATCGCCCTGGCGGAGCGCAATCTCGCCGGTCTCGTCCGGATCCGCGATGGAGGCATCCTCGCGCAGGATCCTGACGTGGCTGCCGGGGATCTCCTTGCCCATGGACCCCGGGCGTGGCTCGAATAGCTGGTAATTGTTACCGAGCACGAGGTTGCATTCTGTCTGACCGTAGAACTCGTTGATGGTGAGGCTCAGCCGCTCGCGCCCCCAGTCGAGCATGGCGGCCCCCAAGCTCTCGCCGCCTGAGCCGACTGACCGCAAGGGCAGGTCGCGGGGCGGCGTGGCCTGACGCATCATCTTCAGTGCAGTTGGCGCAAGGAAGGCCGAGGTCACCTTGTGCCGCACCATCAAGTCGAAGGCCGCGTCCGGGTCGAACTTGCGGGGCGTATGGGCGATCAGCGGGACGCCGAACCGCAGCGCGGGCAGTGCCACGTTGCCAAGGCCCCCAAGCCACGCCCAGTCCGACGGAGTCCAGATCCGGTCGCCCAGTTGCGGCCAGAAGTCATAGAAGAGCTGC
>JBCDID010000339.1:0-3986 GCA_038749355.1 Pseudomonadota bacterium
GGACTACCCAGAGCTCGACCTCTGGGTAGTCCTTTGCAACGACCTCGACTTCCTCGCGCCAGAGGATCCCGGCCTCCATCACGTTGGCCTTCTCCATCGAGCATAACCGCTTGTCGCGCTTCATGGCCAGCTCGAACGCGGACCGCGCCACACGGCGGATCTCGGACGTGGTGTAGCGGTGGGTATTGATCCCGACGCGCTCATTGCCCTCGGTATGAATCCCGCGCGGCTCGCCGAAATACATGCCGGAGGTCAGCTCGCGCACGATCATGATGTCGAGCCCGGCCACCACGTCGGCTTTCAAGGACGAGTAATCCGCCAATGCGTCAAAGCACTGCGCAGGACGCAGGTTGGCAAAAAGATCCATCTCCTTGCGCAAACGCAGCAAGCCGCGCTCGGGCTTCAGGGAGAAGTCCAGATCGTCATACTTCGGCCCGCCCACGGCGCCCAGCAGCACGGCGTCCACCTCCTGCGCCCGCGCCATGGTCGCATCCGACAGGGGTGCCCCGTGTGCGTCATAGGCCGCCCCGCCCACCAGATCCTCTTCGACCTCGAAGCTGAGCCCGCGTCCACCAAACCAATCGATGATCTTGCGCACCTCGGCCATCACCTCGGGCCCGATACCATCGCCGGGCAGGATCAGCAGTTTCATGGTCGACATCGGTATCCCCCTCTGGCCAGATATTCGCGCGGCGTTGTGCGCGATCACGCGATCTTTGGCAAGGGCACACAGGGCTGTGACCGTCCGGCGAGGACGCGATGCTTTAGTTGTGCGAAATATTGACTATAATCGCGCTCGAGGGCGACTCGGAGAATAGTTTGCGTATAGGGGATATTGACCAGAAATCACGCGCCCGAGTCGAGCTTCTCACCGGCAAGGATCAGGCCTGGGACACCGTGGGACCGCTTCTCAGCGAGTTCCTTGAGACACTGCATGATGGTGTGATCGTCGTCGGCGCGGACAACCGCGTGAAGTATCTGAACTCAAGCTACCTCAAGCAGTTCGAACTGTCCCCTTCGGATATCCATGTGGGCCAGGACCTCCACGACGCACTTCTGGTGCTGGCCAATCAGGGGAAGCTCGGGCCCACGAGTGGCCTCTGCGCGGAGGAGTTGGCGACCTTGCGAACCCGGCGCTGGGGTGATGCAGAATACCGCGTCGAACGGCGCCCCCTGCCCGGTGGCGGCGTCATCGATATCTACCGGACAGAGAGCACTACCGGAGACATTTTCTCCGTCTGCGTGGATGTCACCCAATCGCACAAGGAGGCCCAGCAGCTCGCGCTCCACCAGACCTACATGCAGTCCGTGCTGGCCAATACCTCCGACGCGATCACCCTGATCGACGCGGACGGAAAGTTCGCCATGTACAATGACAAGCTGCTGGAGCTCTACGAAGTCGATCCCAACAAGGTCTACTGGGGCATCCCTTACGAGGACATGGTCCGGCAGTTCGGCGACATGCATCGTCTGAGCCCGACCGAACAGAAGGCCGAGGCGGAGCGCCGCCGCCGGTTCGCTTTCGACCCGACCATCCTGACAATCCAGCGTCCGCTCTCGAACGGCCGCACACTGAACATCAACAAGACCAATCTTCCGGGTGGCGGCTGCGTGCTGACCATTCGCGACATCACCGAGGATCTGCACCGCGAGGACGAGCTGATCAGCGCCCGCCAGACGGCGGAACGGTCCAGCCGTCACAAGTCCGAGTTCGTGGCCCGTATGAGCCACGAGATGCGCACCCCCATGAACGGGATCCTCGGCAGTGTGGCGCTGATGGACCGCAGCACGCTGAGCAAAGATCAGCGCGGGCTGCTCGATGTGATCTCGGCCTCGGGTGACGTCCTGCTGCGCCTGATCGACGATGTGCTCGATCTCAGCCGCCTCGATGCCGACGCCGTGGAGATGGTCGACGAGGATGTCCGCATCATCGAGGTCATCGAACAAAGCCTCGGCATCGTACGCCCGGCCGCGGATGCCCAGGGCCTTCAGCTTCGCATCGGCGAGATGCCCGAGCGCGTGCCCACACTGCGGGGCGATGCCGTGCGGATCCAGCAGATCCTTCTCAACCTGCTCACCAATGCCGTGAAGTTCACGGAAGAGGGCCATGTCGAGGTTTCCCTAGCGCATACCAAGGGTCCGGAAGGCGTGACGTTGTCGTTCCAGGTGGCGGATACGGGCGTCGGGATCGCCGAGGACAAGCTGGAGCAGATCTTCGAGCGTTTCTACCAGATCGACGGCACAGTGACCCGCCGCCACGGGGGTGCGGGGCTCGGGCTTGCCATCACGCAACGACTGGTCGACCTGATGGGGGGCGCGATCCAGGTCAATTCGACGATAGGCGAGGGAACCGTGTTCCGCGTAACCCTGACCTTGCCCCCAGCGCGAAGAGACCCGGAACGATACCTGACGGCACGATGAGACGGGGAGCGAGGCCCTCAGGGGCGCATTTTGGGGAGAACACGATCATGAACATCAGAAAGCGAGTGCTCTTCGCTGCAGGAGCGTTGGCCATCGGACTGGCTGGCTGCTATCAGGTGCCACAGTCCACCGCCGCCTCTTACGAGAAGGGCAGCCTCTCGGTTGTTGATCAGGCCGCGGGCGGCGCCATCACAGTCGCACAGGTCGGCATGCCGTCGACAGGTTGGGTCGTGGTCCATGCGGTGCGCGGCGGAGAGCCCGATTTCACCGGCTCGATCGGACATCTCTACGTGCCGGCCGGTCCTTCGTCGAACGTCTCGGTGCCGCTGGATGCGCCGCTGGCCTCGGGCTCAGAGGCTGTGGTCATGCTGCATCTGGACACCGGCAATGCCAAGGTTTTCGAGTTTGCCAATGGCGGGAACGAGAAGGTCGACGGCCCTGTCCTGAAGGACGGCAAGCCCGTCATGCAAAAGATTTCACTTCGCTAGCCAGCCGCTGCATCTCGGCAAAGGCGACGTCCAGATCCGACGTGAACAGGTCTGCCCCGGTCACGTCGCTAATGTCCAGATCGTCGTCGACGATGTGCCCGCTGACGACGATGAACGAGCCGGGGTGGCCTATCCGGAGCGCGACGACAAGCCGAACCAGCGGCATCACGGCCCGGTTGCTCGAGGCTGAGAGGCCGATGAACGCCGGGTCCGTCCGGTCCAGCGCCTCGATGAGCTCCTCATGCGTCCGGCCTGTGTAGAGATCGATCTCCCAACCTCGAGCCCGGAACATATCGGCGGCCATGGTGGCGCCGAGGAAATGCTGCTCCCCTGGCACGGTCACAAAGGCTGCATGCTGGGCGTTAGGTTGCACGGTCTCGATCATGGTGGGCCTGAGCGCGCAGAGCATTGCGTAGATTCGCCCTGCCCCGATCGTGACCTCGGAGAACGTCGCCTTGTCCTCCTCCCACCAGGTACCAAGCATCCGCGCTGCCGAACCCAGGTAGGCGAGGTAGACCCTCTCTACGGAACTGCCGTTCGCGACGACTGAATTCACCATATCCAGGCAGGTCTGATCGTCGCCGCGCGCGAGCGCGTTGCAGAACGCCTCCAGCTCCTCCGGCGGCACCTGCACGTCCATCTCCGTCCGGCCCGCGAAACGTATAGATATGCGGTTTATGACTTCGTCTGCTAGATCACGGACAACGGTGTGGGATAGGCGATTGCTGAGGGACTTTTGCTTCTCCGTCGCCTGCTCGAAGAGCAGTCGGTCGAGCAGACCAGGAGTGTTGTCTCCAAAAGCCAAGTCCTCGATCCTCCCGGGGTGCCGTAGGTCTGTCGCCCACTCGTCCCCCGTTGTTATGTTTAAGGCGTAAGTGTGGCCGGAGAGATCTGTCAAGCAAGCCTGTCCCGATCGGGAACAGACTCCCACCCTTCGGAAACCGCTCCCGAATTCTCATGCTGAAACGACGCGCAGAGTGAGGTTTACGCGGCCATGGCCGGTCAGCGGGTGGGGTGGGCCGTCCGTGATAATGCGGTCGACACCATGGTATGCCAGCCGCGCAGAACCGCCCATCA
>JBCDID010000340.1:0-3978 GCA_038749355.1 Pseudomonadota bacterium
CAGTCGCGCCAGCAGCGCATGAAGCGCGATGGGCTCGGGCGTGGTCATGGCCAGCGGCTCCTCGTAGCCCTCGCCCGCGACACCCGTGGTGCCGAACGAGGCGGCCGCGAGCCCGCAGGCCGCCCAGATCTGGCGCGTGAAGTCAGCGACCGAGGTCTTCCCGTTGGTTCCTGTGACCGCGATCATCGTCTCCGGTTGTGCGCCGGAGAAGCCTGCCGCGAGCCGGGCGAGAACTGCACGTGGCTCATGAACAAGCAGGAAAGGCACGGGCAATAGATCCAAATGCGCGCGCGCCGTCGCCAGCCCTTCCTCCGTGCAAACCACCGCCACGGCCCCTTGTCGGACTGCGAACTGGATGAACTCCGCCCCGTCGAGCTTGGTGCCCTTGATGGCAACGAAGACGAAACTGTCCCGGACCTCGCGGCTGTCCACCGCAAGCCCTGCTACTCGCGTCAGGGGATCAGGCGCAGGACCGGCGCGACGGAGATCCGCCAGTCCAAGCGATCCCAGTGTTGCCCCGTCCGCCATCCGAAACCCTCACTCCAACCCGGTCACGATCCCAAGTGCTGAATCGTCAGGTACAATCTCGGGCCGCATCCCCAGAATGGGCGCGACACGCCGGATAACCTGGGCTGCCACCGGCACCGCCGTCCGCCCCGCCGAACGCACCGGCTTGCGCCCCGAACGGTCCGTCGGCTCATCCAGCGACACAATCAGCACGTAGCGCGGCTTAGACGTCGGGAAGACCGCGGCAAAGGTCGAAATGACCCGATCATGGTAATAACCGCCGCCGGGCTTGAATTTCTCGGCCGTGCCGGTCTTGCCACCGATCTCGTAGCCCGGGACGTTCGCGCGCTTGGCAGTGCCGCGCACGACCACTTCGCGCAGGACGCGCAGCATTTCGGACGAGGTCCGTTCCGAGAACACGCGGGGGCCCGCTTCCACCGAGTCCATGGTCAGCGTCGGGCGCACGGCGATCCCGGCATTGGCCAGCGTTGCGAAGGAAGCCGCAAGATGCACCGGTGACGCGGCCAACCCATGCCCGAAGGAAATCGTCATGGAAGAAAGGTCCGTCCACTTCGACGGCAGCAGGGGTTGGGCGCGCGCGGCCTCGGCCAGTTCCAGACCCGAAGGGTCGAAGAAGCCGAGCTGCTTCAGGTAGTCCTTGAACCGGCGCGTCCCCACCATCATCGACAGCTTCGCCGTGCCAACATTGGAGGATTTGACGATGATGTCCTCGACGCTCATCTCCTCCGGCATCCGGTAGGCGTCGCGGATCGAGTGGCGGCCATATGGGATGCGGCGCGGGGTCTTCAGCATGGTCTGCGAATGCGCCACGCCTGTCTCCAACGCCATGGCGGCAGTGAGCACCTTGAAGGTCGAGCCCAACTCATAGCGCCCCAAGGCCGCCCGGTTGAAACGCGGGTTGAGCTGCGCGGGACCGGTGAACACCTGCGGCGGGCGGTTGGGATCGAAATCCGGCAGGGAGACGAGCCCGGTGATGCGCCCGGTCTCCACTTCCATCAGGATCGCGCTCGCGCCCTTGGCGGTCAGACGCGCCATGCCCTCGGCCAGCTCATGGCGCATGGCCTGCTGCACGCGGGTGTCGATGGAGAGACGGAGCGGCTCGGCCACCTGCTCGGGATCGCGCAGGCGATCATCGAAATACTTCTCGATACCGCCCGAACCCGCCAGTTCGGCGAACCGAACGTCCTCGCGCGCGGCCTTCACGCCGCCGACCACGTGCGCGGCAGTGCGCCCGGCCGGGTAGATCCGCATCTCGCGTCGTCCAAAGTGCAGCCCCGGCGTGCCGAGGTCGTGCACCTCCTGCTTCTCGCGTGGGCCAATCGGGCGCTTGATCCAGACGAACCGGCGCCCATCCGTAAGGCGTTTCAACAAAGCATCGCGGTCCAGTTCCGGGAAGATCCCGGCCAGGTCCGTCGCAGCCTTGACCTTGTCCTTAATCTCGCCCGGATGGGCGTAGAGCGACCAAGCGGGCAGATTGGCGGCCAGAAGCGCGCCATTGCGGTCCGTGATCTCGCCACGTACCGGCAGGCCTGCGCGGTCGGAGCGCGCAAGCTGCGGCTCTGTCGGCTCAGTCGCGGCCATATGCGCCATGCGCAGGCCCACGGCGCCATAGCAGAGCCCGAAGACCACCATCAGCAGGATCATACGCCATTCACCGCGTCTGCTGGCGCGTGCCTTCGATCCGGGGTTGGCGCATAGGTCGGTCATTCCGGGCTCCATGTCGCGGGCCGGAAGGCGGGAACAGGCAACGCGGGGGCGGTCTCGGAAACCTGCGGCTCTTCCTCCTCCACCTCACGGGCTTTCGGGAAGGGCACTTCCGCGACCTCACCAAGGGATTCGGGCACGAGCGGGACCAGCTTCAGTTCGTCCTGATGGTCCGCGACCAGCCCCGCCAGACGCTCGGGCGCATTCAGATATGCCCACTCGACGCGGAGGACCTGCAGCACTTCGCGCTCCTTGGCGATCTCGGCGCGCAGGCGTTCCACTTCGTCAATCGCCGTGATGGTCTTGTAGTTCACGTGATAAGCCCAGCCAGCGGTGGCCACAATCAGGGCAGCGAGGATCAACAGGACGTGGCGGCTCATAACGCGGCTCCGGAGAACATAGGCAGGTTGGGCAATTGCGGCGCGCCGATCTCGGCAGGTGTCGGTTGCAGCGCGGGGGCGGCGGTGCGCACGGCGGATCGCAGGCGGGCGGAACGCGCACGCGGATTGGCTTTGAGTTCTGCGTCCCCGGCGGAGACCGCCTTGCGTGGGCGTTCGAAGCTCGGCACGGGGCCTTGCGCGGCAGGGGCATGGCGCGACCCGCCCGTGCCACCAGTGCAGTGCTGGAAGAAGCGCTTTACCATACGGTCCTCAAGGCTGTGGAAGGTCACGACGGCCAGCCGCCCGCCCTCCGGGAGGATACGTTCGGCGGCGTTAAGGCCCGAAGCCAGCTCCGCCAATTCCTGGTTCACCGCGATGCGGAGAGCCTGGAAGGTGCGCGTGGCCGCATGGGTCTTCTGATGTTTGGCCTGGGGCAGGCAGCGTTCCACCAACTCAGCCAGCGCCAGCGTGGTCTCGATGTGCGCCTCCTTGCGTGCTGCGACGATGGCACGGGCGATGCGACGCGATGCGCGCTCCTCGCCATAGTGGAAGAGAACATCCGCCAGAACAGTCTCACTGGCCCCGTTCACGATGTCCGCGGCAGATGGCCCGACATCGCCCATGCGCATGTCCAGCGGCCCATCGCGCAGAAACGAGAACCCGCGCGCGGCCTGATTGAGCTGCATCGATGACACGCCGATATCCATGACGACCGCGTCGGCTTGGTCCGCGGCCTCGTCCAAGGCCCCGAACCGGCCCTCGACCAACATCAGACCCGGCACTTCAGTCGCCCAGTCTGCTGCCGCCAAAGCAGACGGATCGCGGTCAATCGCAATCACCTCGGCTCCGGCGGCGAGGAACGCCCTCGTGTACCCGCCCGCGCCGAACGTGCCGTCGACGACCCGCGCACCGGACAGGGGCGCGATGGCCGCGCAAACTTCGTCCAGCAGTACCGGGATGTGCGGCTGACCGACCCCACCGGCGGCCGTCATCAGTGGAGCCCCCTCAGGTCGAGGAACTCATCCTCGTCCCCGTCGTCGTCCATCAGATCGGCCTCGGCCTTGGCATGGGCATCCGGGTGCCAAATCTCGAACCGTGCGTCCGAACCGACGAAACGCACCTTCTCCTTCAGCTCCAGCCCGATCTCCGCACGCAGATCCTCGGCGATCGTGATCCGGCCCATATCGTCGACCTGCACCTGGGCGACCTTGTGCATGATCTTGATCTCCATGCGCTTCTGGGCCTTGCGCGTGGGGTATTCGCGTGCGTTGTGGCGGGCGAGGAGGTTGGTATAGGCCTCGGTGGTCAGGACCACATGGGCGCGCGGATCCTCGAGGCGCGGCACCACGTAGAGCGCGCCAGTAGA
>JBCDID010000341.1:0-3863 GCA_038749355.1 Pseudomonadota bacterium
CCTCGCCGTGAAGCCATCGGCGAGGGCCCACAGGGCGCTGCACGGTCTGGTCCGTTACATCCCGACGACAGTGCGACAGACGAAGCTGCGTGATGCCGCGGTGCTTGTGCGTGGCGTGGACGAGTACGGTCACTTTGACCTGCTGGACGGACCAAAGGCGGATCTGGACGAAGGTGCCATGGCAGCCCATGCGGACAGCAGTGACCGCCTGCGCCGTGCCGTCTACTCAGAAACTGACAAAACCGACTTTCGTCCCTGAAGGCTCGAATTCCAACAGGAGGTCGTCATGACACCCGAAGAGATCCTCGCCCACCCTGCCCGCATCCTGACTGAAGCGCAGCGCGAGAAGTATTTCGCCGATGGCTTTGTGAGCGTCGAGGAGATCGTACCTGCGGATGTGCTCGCCGGGCTGCAACAGGTGACAGAGGAGTTCGTCGACAATTCACGCAAAGAAACGGTAGCCGGACGTGTTTTCGACATCGGCCCAGGGCATTCCGCCGACACGCCCCTGCTGCGCCGCCTCAAGCGTCCGGACGAACAGCACGAGGCCTATTGGAACTTCGCCAACGGGCTGATGGCCGACGTCGCCGCCGATCTGGTCGGCCCGAACGTGGTCTTCCACCACTCCAAGCTGAACTTCAAATGGTTCGACGCTTCGGACGCTGTGAAGTGGCACCAGGACATCCAGTTCTTCCCGCATACCAACTACAACGTCATCACCATTGGCTGCTACCTGGCGGACACAGACATGGACAATGGCCCGCTGGCCGCACTGAAGGGCTCCCACAATGAGCCGCTCTACGACCAGTATGACGCACAGGGCAACTGGACCGGGATGCTCTCAGATGGCGATGCCGCGGGTGTTGACATGAGCCGGGTCGAGTACATGACCGGCAAGGCGGGCTCGATCACCGTGCACAATGCGCGGACGCTGCACTACTCGCCCTCGTCCAAGTCACCCGTGCCGCGTCCATTGCTGCTGAACTGCTATACCTCGGGCGATGCGAAGGCATACACGCCGCACCCGGACCCCTCGGCGCATGCTTACCAGACCGTCCGGGGCGAAGTCGTCCGTTGGGCGCATCACGACCCGCGCCCCTGCCAGATCCCGCCAGACTGGTCCGGCGGCTACACCTCGATCTACGCGGCGCAGGCGGGCGAAGACAAAAGCGCGGGAGGCATGATGTGAGCGAACGCATCATCCGCCCCCGACGCAGTTTCATCTTCACGCCGGGGCTGAAGCCCGAGATGTATCCCAAGGCGCTGGCCTCCGGTGCCGATATCGTCTGCGTCGAGCTGGAAGACGGCATCGCGCCCAAAGACAAGGCGGAGGCACGTGCCAATGCGATGGCGCTGTTTGCCAAGCCGCAGGCCGACGACGGGGCAGAGCGCATGGTCCGCATCAATTGCCTGCGCGAGGAGTTTGGGATCGCTGATGTGCAGGCGATACTGGAGACCGACACGCCCCCGCCCGCGCTGATGCTGCCCAAGGTGCGCACGGCCGAAGAAGTCATGATGCTGGACGACTTGCTGACCGAACGCGGGCATACCACCCGGCTGCATGTCATCATCGAGACCAATCAGGGCCTCGATCGCGCTTATGACATCGCGCATTGTTCCCCCGGATTGACGCGCTGTTCTTCGGCGGCGTCGACATGGCAGCGGAGTTGCGCTGCGAGAATGCGTGGGAGCCGTTGCTCTATGCCCGTTCCCGTGTGGTCCATGCTGCAGCTTCGGCGGGCATGGACGTGATTGACGTGCCTTATCTGGATCTCGAAGATCCGGACGGCATGGTTGTCGCGGCCAAGCAGGCCAAGGCGCTGGGGTTCTCCGGCAAGGGCTCGATCCACCCGAAACAGATCGCGGCGCTCAACGCTGTATTCACCCCATCGGAGGCCGATATTGCCCGCGCCCGCCGCATCATCCGAACCTTCGAGGAAGCCGACACGGGGCTGGTCGTCATAGACGGCAAGCTGATTGAGAAGCCTGTCCTCCGCGACATGCATCGGATCGTCGCGATTGCTGAACGGATGGGGATGTAAGCGGCTTCAGTTGCGTGCGGCGCCGTGGAGTTGGATCGCAGCGCTCAGCCTATCGGCTAAAGTTGTCAGTGCCGCGCCGATCTCGGTGCGATAGCCTTCCGAGAATCGGCGGATTGGCCCAGTCGCGCCGACGCTGAAGATCGCGCCCACCGACCCGACTCGGATGGGCGCGGCGACCGAGGACACCCCGACCTCTATTTCCTCGACGCATTCGGCGAAGCCGCGTGTCACGATCTGACCAAACTCGGCGCGGAGGTCGTCCGGGCTGGTCCGCGTGCGCTCGGTGTAGGCGCGCATGGGGCCGGCGAGGATCTCCTCCCGGAACTCCTCCTCCGCAAAAGCCGCAATGGCCTTGGAACATGAACAGGCGTGCATGGGCCGGAAACCGAGGCCCGGATGTATGAAGGACCGCGTGGGGTCCGATGGTGCCTCGACATGGATGATCTCGACGCCCTTGTTGCGGAAGCGGGACAGGAACACGGCCTCGCCCAGCTCGATCGCCGCATTTTTCAGCGCGGGAGCCGTCGCCTGCGCAATGTCGGCGTCGGCCTGACCCAGCATCGCGATCCGCACCAGCCGCTCGCCGATCAGCAACCCGCCATCCTGTGTGTCCAACAGCCGGTGATCCGTCAGCGCCTGCACCAGCCGATAACATGTGGGCCGGGGCAGGCCGGTCGTCTCGTGTACCTCGGCAACCGAGATGGGCCGCCCGGCGACAGCAATCGTCTCCAATACTGTGATCAGGCGGTCGAGATGCATCGTGTTCTCACTTTACAGACATATGTCTCATGAATTAAGATGGGCACAAAGTCAATCGGGAGGTAGGGCATGTCATTGGATTGCTGCGGGCCGGGGTACGCCTCGCCAGCGGAGGCCATGCAGGCCCCGCGCGAAAAGCTGCTCTACACGATTGCGCTTTATGTCGGCACGGGCCTCCAGAAACCGGACTATGTGGCGACCATCGACGCGGACCCGGACAGCCCGACTTACTCGCAGGTCATTGCCCGTTGCGAGATGCCGGGGATTGGCGATGAACTACACCACATGGGGTGGAACGCGTGTTCTTCGTGCCATGACGACGCCTCGATGGAGCGGAAGTACCTGATCGTGCCCGGCGTGCGCTCGTCGAACATCCATATCCTCGATACCGCCACCGACCCACGCAACCCGCGCATCCATAAGGTAATCGACGGGGCGGAGATCAAGGCGATGACGAACCTTTCGGCCCCGCATACGGTGCATTGCCTCGGCTCCGAGATCATCATCTCCATGCTCGGGGATGCGCAGGGGAACGCGCCGGGCGGGTATCTGCATCTGGACAAGGATTTCAACATTCTCGGCCGGTGGGAGAACTCCATGGGTGACATCCCGTTCGGCTATGATTTCTGGTATCAGCCGCGGCACAACGTGATGGTGTCATCCGAGTGGGCCGCCCCTAACACGTTCATGCCCGGGTTCGATCTGGAGGAGGTGGGCCACCTGAAATATGGGCGGCGGCTGCACCTCTGGGACTTCGAGAAGAAGGAACCGCGCGAGACGTTCTATCTGGGCGAGGACGGCCTGATCCCACTGGAGGTCCGGTTTCACCACGACCCCACATCCTCCCACGGTTTCTGCGGAGCCGCCCTGTCAGCGAACATCATCCACTGGTGGAAGGACGATACCGACAAGTGGCAGTGGGAGAAGATCATCGACGTCGAGAACGAGCCGCACCCCGAGTGGCCGATCCCGATCCCCGGCGTGATCTCGGTGATCCTGCTGTCGATGGATGACCGGTTCCTCTACCTCTGCAACTGGTTGCACGGGGATATCCGGCAGTAC
>JBCDID010000342.1:0-3813 GCA_038749355.1 Pseudomonadota bacterium
GGGATCGTTGCATTAACCTAGCTGAGCTGTCGAAGCCTCATGGCTTCTAGCCAAATCATGCCGCAAGGCCGAAGAGCCCGTTCACAAATGACACTTCTCCTGTGATCCCGTCTTGGCGGCCGCACACGTGACCACGCTTGATCGTTCGGATTGCTTCGATACCTTTCAAGGTAGCCTTCGCGGTCCGTAGCGACTGAAACCCTTTGCCAGGAGTGGTCAGGCGTTTCAGCGCTGCATGGTCAGATTCGACGATGTTGTTTCGCCACTTGCGATCAACATGCAGGATCGGGTCATCCAGGAAGTTCCCCTTATTCCAATCTTCGATCACCCGCGCATAGGTTGGAGCCTTGTCCGTCACAATGGTCATCGGCTGGTACAGCCGCGCGTTGTCCTTAGCCTGCCGAAGGAAAGCCTTGGCGGCTTTGGCGTCGCGTCGGGCGGTCAGCCGAAAGTCAACCAGCTGGCCAAGATGATCGACGGCGCGCCAAAGGTATCGCCATTTCCCGCCAACCCGTACGTAAGTCTCGTCGATATGCCATGTCAGTCCACGCCAGGAGCGGTGCGTGAAAGCCCGCTTCGCGATTTCTGGCCCGAACTTGACAACCCAACGATTGATCGTGGCAGGATCAACGTGAATGCCACGCTCTGCCAAAAGGTCTCGGACATCACGATACGACAACGGGTAGCGACAACACCAGCGAACTGCGAGCAAGATCACCTCAGGTGGAAAACGATGTCGTTTGAACGGGTTACGCTTTGGCATCGGACCCCCCTTCGTTGTTTACAAGGCGATGCTACCCCAACGAAATGGAGTTAATGCAACGATCCCGGTGGGTTCAGTACTCGGGCGGGAGTTCCTCAATCACCTGAAGCTCCGCGATCCCCGGCTGGCCGCCACGCCCCATCTTCACCGAGTACCGCGTCTGGCGCTCGCCCTTCACGATCACCGTGTTCCCGTCCGGGATGATGTTCCCGTGCGCCACCAGATGCGCCGCGGTGTTCACCAGAATGCGCATAGGCTCCTTGTTGTCCGAGGCCTCGAAGGGCGGCATCTGAAGCTCGAAGCCGAGGAAATCTGCCGCGCCCCGGCTGCGGATCGCCAATATCCGGCGGTTCGACTGCTTGTGCGCGAAGATCTTCCAGCCGACCCAGACATCCACCGGCCAGCGGCCCTGCGCGATGTTGGTCGTCGCTTTCGTCACGGCCTGGGGCGGGCTGAACACGCCCCCGGATGTCCAGTAGAGCCCCGAGGCCGGAAGCGCCTCACAAAGTGCCGCTGCCAGCCGGGTCATCGCCACGGCCTGCGCGCGCACCAGCCCCATGGCGGTTTCCTTCTCGGCCGCGGCCATCACCAAATAGGCCCCGTGCGCGCCCACATGCGCGTCCGCGTCCAGCCAGAAGACGGAGTTCTTGGCGGCGATGTCGTATTCGGCCTCGGGCATCTGGCCCTCGTAGAGCGCGCAGACGATCTCGTGCCCGTCCACGGAACAGCGCACGGCCTGAAGCGAATCGAAGGCCTCGGTCTCGGTCAGCGACAGTGAGGATTTCGGCGCGACATATGAGAACGCGCGCTGCAACGGGCCCTCGAGGATCTCGGCGGCCTCATCCAGCATGACAAGGGAAGTGAAACCGATCGGGTCCATGATGCGAATCCGACATCCATGTCGTTCCAAGGCAAGCGGGGTGGATGTGACCAGGTCATATGTCCCCGTGGAGGGAGCTAGCATGGTGTTGCCGAACTGGGCAAGCCGTGCATCCGGATCGCGCACACGCTTCGAAGGCCCGACCTGGGCGGCGCTGGCCGGGTGCTACGGTTTGTGGTGTGTTGGACTGTGGGTCTATGGGGTCGCGAGTGTGGCCGGGTTGCCGCTGCTGGCGGTGGCTGCGGCGTTTCACTCATCCCTGCAGCACGAGATCCTGCACGGTCACCCGACGCGGTCTGCCGCGATCAACGAGGCGCTGGTGTTCCCGGCGCTGGGGCTGTTCATCCCCTACCGCCGCTTCCGCGACATGCACCTCAAGCACCACAACGATGACCGGCTGACCGATCCTTACGACGATCCGGAGAGCTTCTACCTGCAGATGGGGGATTGGCGCGAGCGGCCCGGGGTTCTGCGGAGCCTGCTGTTGTTCAACGGCACGTTCCTCGGCCGGATGATCGTCGGTCCCGGTCTCGCTATGGCGGGGTTCTGGCGGGACGAGGCGTTGGCTGTCCAGAGGGGTGACCGGGGTGTGCGCACTGCCTGGGTGCGGCATCTGGCGGGCGTCGGGATTGTCGTCGCCCTGCTGATCTGGGCGGGTGTCCCCGTCTGGCTCTACGTCCTTGCCGTTGCCTACCCCGCCATGTCGCTGATCATGGTCCGCAGCTATATCGAGCACCGCGCGGCCGAGACCGCCGACGAGCGCACCGTGGTCATCGAAGGCCACTGGTTCTGGCGGCTGCTGTTCCTGAACAACAACTATCATGCAGTCCACCACGACCGCCCGGCGCTGGCCTGGTATCGGATCCCGGCGGCATGGGAGGAGGACCGCGAGGCCTTCCTCGCCCGCAATGGCGGCTACCACTATCGCGGCTATGGCGAGGTGGCGCGGCGCTGGCTGTTCCGCCGTCGCGAGCCTGTGGTACACCCCTTCATCGGACATGACGGGTATTCGGGACCGGAGCAGACACCCTGATCGCAGCTTTGCAGATGTATGATTGGCCTGAAGTTCAGGACAGGACAGATGCGTTCTGGCGGGATGTCAGGGCGGCTCTGGCGACGGAGGCGCCTGATGCGCTTGCCCGGCCTGAAGACCTCGCCAAGCCCTGGACCGATCCCGAGCTCCTTCTGGGGCAGACCTGTGGCCTGCCTTTCGTGTCGGGCCGTTGTGGGGATGCTCGGATCGTGGCGCGGGCGTCCTATGGGGTCGAGGGCACCGGAGAGGGGACCTACAGTTCGGCCCTGATCTGCCGGGCAGATGACGCACGAGAATTCGCGGACTTCCGGGGCGCCCGTGCGGCCATCAACGAGCTGGGCAGTCAGTCGGGTTGCAACGCGCTCAAGGACGCCTTCCTGCAGGCGGGGTTGGCAGATGACGGCCCCCTCTTCAGCGAAGCCGTCATGTCAGGCGGCCACAGGACATCGGCCAATCTGATCGCCGAAGGCAAAGCGGACATCGCTGCGATCGATGCCGTGTCCTGGGCCCTCCACGGGGAATGGGAACCGGAGGCGCACGCCCGTCTCCGCGTGCTCGACTGGACCCGGCCGATGCCCGCATTGCCGTTCATCACAGGTGCGACGCAGGCCCCCATGATCCCGATGTTGCAGAGCGCGCTCAAAGCGGCGAGCAAACCCGGTGCGCCCACGGGCATCCCTGTCGACATCCATCCAGCCACCGCCAAGGACTACGAACCCATCCGGGAATTGGCGGGCGCGGTGGAGCCACTGGCGCTCGCCTGAAAGCGCCGCGGGCGACTCTCTGCCTTCACTTTGACAAGATCGTTACACATGACCTGTTAGAGGGTCTGACAAGAAGCCTTGCAGGGTCGTGCCAATCTGGCGCATTGTCCGCCCGGGGATTGGGGCCGTGCAAGTATGGACGGACGAGACTGGGAACTCCGGACCAAGGGGATACATCGTTGCTTTCTGTAAAGGACCTCACGATCTCCTTTGGTCCGAAGGGTATCGCGCCGCCGGTGGTGGATGGTGTCTCCTTTGACGTGGGCCCCGGTGAGGTGCTGGCGCTAGTCGGCGAGTCTGGTTCGGGCAAGACGCTGACGGGTAAGTCGCTGATCCGGTTGCTGCCGCGCGCGGCGCGCATCACCGGGGGAAC
>JBCDID010000343.1:0-3799 GCA_038749355.1 Pseudomonadota bacterium
AACGATGGCGTCAGTGGTCGGGTCGGGCTCCAGCGGGGAGACCTCGCCCAGACGCGGCTCAGGCAAATCCAGGGTCCCCGGCATTTTCAGCGGCTTGCGCGCGAGCACCTGAAACTCGTCCGGCGCCCTTTTCTTAGTACTCAATGCGTCAAAAGGGCTGCCGATGGTTTCGCAGCCCGACACTCCGATGATCAGCGCTGCACCCAGCCAGAGACGTGTGCTTCTGCTCAAGCCCGTCATGGTTCTCTCCCACTTTCGCCCGATGGCGCGCAATGTGACGCGACGCGCCCGAACACTCAATGAAAAACAGGTGTGCCCGTGCGGTGTTAACGATCTGTGAACCGTGATTCCGGCCCTCATGCCTTCACGGCGACCCAGAGTGCGCCCAAAACGATCGCCACATCCGCTACGTTGTACGAGAACGGGTTCTGCCAGAAGGGCAGAGAGTTGTTGATGAAGTCGGCCACCGCCTGCTCCGGGTAGAACGCGCGGTCCCACGCATTGCCCAGCGCCCCGCCCACGATCAACCCGCAGCCCGCGGCCAGTCCCGCCTCACCGCGCCGCCAGACCCATACGAACAGGCCAGCGGAAATCACCACGCTCAGTCCGATCAGCACCGCCGGGCCACCCAGAGGGATGCCGAAATTGATGCCCGTGTTCCAGGCCATGATGAGGTTCAGGTAGGGAGGAAACGCGTCCAGATACCCGAGTTCACGCAGGTTCAGGTGATCCACGATCCACCACTTCGACAGCCGGTCGACGGCGAACGAGATCACGGCAATCGGAAGCAGATAGCGCAAGACAGCAGTCATGGCGCGCTCTTAACCGCTGGCAGGTCCGCCATCAAGCACGCTCAGTTGAACCCCTTGCCGAAGGTCTCCGAAGGGCTGGCATAGTCCTGCGCCCCGAGGTGGCATTCTTCATAGTGATGCCGGGCCAGTTCGTTCTCGTACTCGAACAGCGTGAGGTCGGGCTGGTCCGTCGGGATCTCACCCGACAGACGGTACCCGCTCGCCGAGTAGAGATACATCAATTCCTGAATTTCATCGCAGGCGAGGGTCTCGATCGGCGGCGCAGGCAGCTGCGCACCGTTCGCGGCCACCAGCTCCTCGCCATGAGCACCCGCCCCGCCTGAGAAAGCCAGGCAGATCGCAGCACCCACAACTCTCGCACAATACGCACGCATTTCCCGATCCCTCGGTGTCCACACCACTCAAACCATAGCATATTTCCCGTCAGGGCCAAATTTTGGCCGGAATGGCGGGGAATTGGGCACATTGGGCGCAAGAAAGGCGCCATCCGCGAGGTGGGATGGAGGCCCCGGGTCTTTGCCCGGGACGCCCTGCTTACTTGGCAATCCTCGCAACAGCGAACTGCCGATCAGCCATGTACGACCTTCTGGCAGCGCGCCGTCAGATTGGGATCGGCCTGCGTGCCCACCTCTTCCGAAAACTTCCAGCAACGCTGGCACTTGCGGCCCTTGGCCCGCGCCGGGACCACGGCCACGCCGGCGACCTCATCCAGACGGAAAGCGTCCGCGGGGGCCGGATCACCGCTGATCCCGATCGACGAGGTGATGCAAAGCTCGGCAAAATCCAGATCTGTCAGCAGTGTCCGCATCGATGCGTCCTCGACATAGACCACGGGAGCTGCCTCGAGGCTGGAACCGATCCGCTTCTCGCGCCGCTCGACTTCCAGTGCCCCCGTCACCACGCGGCGCACCTTCCGGATCTCGGCCCACTTTGCCGCCAGCGCGTCATCGCGCCAATCCGGCGTCTCGGGGAAGTCTTGCAAGTGCACCGAACTGTCGTCACCCGGGAACCGCGACAGCCACACCTCCTCGGTGGTGAAGACCAGGATCGGTGCGAGCCAGGTGGTCATGCGCAAGAACACCTCGTTCATCACCGTCCGACAGGCCCGGCGGCGCGGATGATCTGCCGCGTCGCAGTACAGCGTGTCCTTACGAATATCGAACCAGAACGCCGAAAGGTCCACAGTCGCGAAGGTGAACAGCGCCTGCCAGACGCCCTGATAGTCGTACTTGGCGTAGCCCTCACGCACGACCTGATCCAGCTCCGCCAGCCGGTGCAGGATCAGGCGCTCCAGTTCGGGCATTTCGGCAACCGGAACGGCTTCCTCGGCGGTGAACCCGTCCAGCCCCGCAATCATGTAGCGCAGCGTATTGCGCAGGCGGCGATAGCTGTCTGCTGTCCCTTTCAGGATTTCCTGACCGATCCGCTGATCGACCGTATAGTCCGTCTGAGCCACCCACAGCCGCATGATGTCGGCGCCGTACTGCTCAACCACCTTGGCGGGCGACATGGCGTTCATCAGGGACTTGGACATCTTCATGCCCTTCTCGTCCAGCGTGAAGCCATGGGTCAGGACTGCGTTATAGGGAGCACGGCCAATGGTGGCGCAGCCCTGCAGCATGGAAGAATGGAACCAGCCGCGGTGTTGGTCCGTGCCTTCGAGGTAGAGGGACGCAGGCCGCATCGAAGTCCCGCGGTCGCGCAGGGTGAACGCGTGCGTCGACCCGGAGTCGAACCAGACGTCGAGGATGTCGTCGACTTTCTCCCACGAGGCGGGGTCTTCGAGGCCGTCTAGGAACCGCTCCTTCGCGCCGTCGGCGAACCACGCATCTGCCCCTTCCTCGCGGAAGGCGGCGACGATCCGGGCGTTGACCTCTACGTTGCGCAGGATCTCAACATTGTCGCCGGTGCCCCGCTTGAAGCAGGTGAGCGGCACGCCCCAGGCGCGTTGACGCGAGAGCACCCAGTCCGGGCGGTTCTCGATCATGGAATACAGCCGGTTGCGCCCGGTCGTGGGGATCCACTCGACCAGCTTGTCGATCGAGTTCAGCGCGCGTTCGCGGATGGACGAGCCGTGCTCGCCCATGCAGTCGTCCAATTCCTTGTCGATGGCGACGAACCATTGTGGCGTGTTGCGGAAGATCAGCGGGGCCTTGGACCGCCACGAGTGCGGGTACGAGTGCTTCAGCCGCCCGCGCGCCAGCAGCCCGCCCACCTCGACCAGCTTGTCGATGACACGCTTGTTGGCGTCCTTCTCCTTGCCCTTGTGGTCGAAGATGATCGCACCGCCGAAGAACGGCAGATCCGCGCGGAAGGAGCCGTCCTCCAATACGTTGTGGGTCATGGGCAGGTTGTATTGCAGGCCCACGTTGTAGTCGTCCGCACCGTGCGAGGGCGCTGTGTGCACGAAACCTGTCCCCGCATCGTCGGTGACGTGGTCGCCGGGGAGCATGGGGACGTCATAGTCCCACTCGCCATCCGCGTCTCCCGCGCCCCGCAAGGGGTGGGCACAAGTCAGCCCAGATAGCTCCTCGGTCGAGACGGACCGGACTTTCTCCCAACCGTCCTCCTCCAGACGCGCCTGCCGGAACACATCACCCGCGAGCTTGTCGGCCACGAGATAAAGATCACCCACCGCGGCCCAGCATTCGTCCGGCGTCTTGGTGACCTTGTAGAGGCCGTACTCGATCAGCGGGTTGAAGCTGACGGCCCGGTTCTGCGGAATGGTCCAGGGCGTCGTGGTCCAGATCACCACCCTGGCGTTCTCCAGAACCGGTTCGACGGCTTTGGAGCCCACCACCTTGAACGGCACCCAGATCGTGTGGCTCTGGTGCTCGTGGTACTCGACCTCGGCCTCGGCCAAAGCTGTCTTCTCGACCACCGACCACATGACCGGCTTCGAGCCCTGATAGAGCGAGCCGTTCATCACGAACTTCATGAACTCCTCGGCGATCACCGCCTCGGCGTCGTAGCTCATCGTCAGGTAC
>JBCDID010000344.1:0-3769 GCA_038749355.1 Pseudomonadota bacterium
GGCTGGCAGGTGCCGGTGCACACCACGGACGCCCACGGGGCTGCGCGGATCACCCGGATTGAGACCGAGGCACTGGGGCAAAAATACCAGGAAGGTCATCAGGTTGCGGTGATCGCGGGCTTCCAGGGTATCGGTCCGGACGGGCGCGTGACCACGCTGGGCCGTGGCGGCTCGGACACGACAGCCGTGGCCTTTGCAGCCGCGCTTCAGGCTGAGAGATGTGATATCTACACGGACGTGGACGGTGTCTACACCACCGATCCGCGGATCGAACGGCGTGCCCGCAAGATCGACAAGATCTCCTATGAGGAGATGTTGGAACTCGCTTCGCTGGGGGCGAAGGTCTTGCAGACCCGCTCAGTCGAACTAGCCATGAACCACAGGGTGCGCCTGCAGGTTCTGTCCAGCTTCGAGGATCTGCCGGGCACGCTGGTGTGCGATGAGGAGGAAATCGTGGAACAGAACGTTGTCAGCGGGATCGCCTATTCGCGCGATGAGGCCAAGGTGACGCTGGTGAAGGTCCCGGATCGTCCCGGCATCGCAGCCACGATCTTCGGGCCGCTGGCGTCTGCGGGTGTCAATGTTGACATGATCGTCCAGAACATTGGTGCCGACGGCATGACCGACATGACTTTCAGCCTTGCCACGGACCAGATTGCCCTTGCGCGTCAAGCACTTGAGGCCGTGAAAGACGACATCGGCTATGTTGAGGTCATCATCGACGAGGAGGTCGCCAAGGTCTCCATCGTCGGGGTCGGCATGCGCAGCCATGCCGGTGTTGCTCAAAAGATGTTTGCCGCTCTTGCGGATGATGGCGTAAATATCAAAGTAATCACTACGTCCGAGATCAAGGTCAGCGTGCTGATTGACCGCCGCTACATGGAGCTGGCGGTGCAGTCCCTGCACAAGGCATTTGACCTCGAAGCAGCCTGACGGGGGTCGGAGAAGTCAGGCGCGATAAGCCGGGTCCATTTTGCCCGGTCGACAGTACGGAGGGCCACATGGCCACCACACGGGGTGGATCTCGCGCGCTTCTGCGTGCCTTGCGCGGTGCTATGGCAGCCGTTGGCGGCGGCCAGCAGCGTCTTGACCGCGTGGTCCAGCTTGTGGCGGCCAACATGGTGGCCGAAGTGTGCTCGATCTATCTGAAGCGCGATGAGCGGACCCTTGAGCTGTGCGCCACCGAGGGTCTGCGTCAGGATTCGGTCCACTCCGCCCGTCTGCGCGTCGGACAGGGCCTCGTCGGCCGGATCGCGGATCGCGCCGAACCCATCGCCACGGACGATGCCGAAAACACACCCGGGTTCCGCTACCTGCCGGAGACGGGCGAGGAACGCTATACCTCTTTCCTGGGCGTGCCGATCCAGCGGCTGGGCGAGGTGATCGGCGTCATCGTCGTCCAGAACACCGCCGCCAAGATCTACGATGATGACGAGGTCGAGGGGCTCGAAATCGTCGCCATGGTGATCGCCGAGATGACGGAGGCGGGCGCGTTCTTCGGCTCCGAGGGACTGGCGGTGGCGGCAACCCGGCGCACCGGCCCCGTGCGTATCGACGGCCGTGCGGCCAGCGAGGGCATGGCCGAGGGTTTTGTCCATTTGCACGAGCCGCGGCTGGTCGACTTCGATCCCATCGCCGAGGACACCGTTACTGAGCGGGCACGGCTCATGGAGGCCGTGCAGGCCGTGCGTGGCGATGCCGACCGGTTGCTGGAGGAAGCAGGTACTGCACGTTCCACCGAGCATCGGGACATCCTCGAGGCCTACCGCATGGTGGCCTATGACAAGGGATGGGTCCGCCGCCTGACCGAGGCCATCGACAGCGGGCTGTCCGCTGAGGCAGCGGTGGAGAAAGTGCAATCGGATGCGCGCTCGAAGATGGAGCGCATCCAGGATCCCTATCTGCGCGAACGGCTCTCGGATCTGGACGATCTGGCAAACCGGATGCTGCGCCACCTGATGCGCCCAGGCGGCGAGGACGAGCAGTCCTATCCTGAAGGCGCCATCCTCGTGGCCCGCAATCTCGGCCCCGGTGAGTTGATGGACCACGCGCCGCGCATTGGCGGGGTGGTGCTTGAGGAAGGCTCGCTCTCGGCCCATGCCACCATTGTCGCCCGCGCGCTGGGCATTCCGCTGGTGGTTCAGGCCGAACGGATCACCCGTGACGCCAATCCAGGCGACACACTGGTGGTGGACGGGGATTTAGGCCGCGTACACCTACGCCCGGAAGCACCCGTTCTGGAGCATTTGCGCGGGCGTATCGCGCTGGCCGCGGAGGCGCGGGAGGCGTTCCGCGAACTGGTCGGGCGACCTGCAACCTCGCGTGACGGGCACACGATCGCGCTGAAGATGAACGCGGGCGTGCTGGCGGACCTGCCGTCCCTGGATCGATCCGGCGCGGAGGGCGTGGGGCTCTATCGCACCGAGCTTCAGTTCATGGTCCGCAACCGCATGCCGCTGCGCGAAACGCAGGCCGCGCTCTATTCGCGGGTGATGGACGCGGCCAAAGGCGCCGAGGTGATCTTCCGCACGCTGGACATCGGCTCGGACAAGGTGCTGCCCTATATGCGGCGCGAGCGTGAGGCGAACCCGGCACTTGGTTGGCGGGCGATCCGCGTTGGGCTGGACCGACCCCGGCTTTTCCGCATGCAGTTGCAGGCGCTTATTCGAGGTGCCTCGGGCCGGCCTCTTTCGATCATGTTTCCAATGGTGACGGAGGCTGACGAGTATTTTCGCGCGCGCGACCTCGTGGACTCCGAAATGTCACGACTGCAGGCGCTCGGATATACTCTACCCGCCAGCACAAAGGTCGGCTTGATGTTCGAAGTGCCGTCGCTCCTCTATGCGCCGGAAAGCCTTTACGAGACGGCGGACTTCATGTCGGTCGGCGGCAATGACCTGTTGCAGTTCTTCTTCGCAGCGGATCGGGAAAACGACAGGGTTGGGGCGCGCTATGATATGCTGAACCTCAGCTTCCTGAGCTTCCTGGAGGCAGTCGTGCAGCGCTGTGCGGCCACTCAGACCCGGCTGAGCTTCTGTGGCGAGGCGGCAGGGTCGCCTGCGGATGCGCTTGCACTGGCCGCGATCGGGTTCCGGGAACTGTCGATGCGTCCAACATCGATCGGCCCGGTGAAGCAGGCCTTGCTGAGGGTGAAGCTTGAGGACGTGCGCAGCGCCATCGAGGCTGCCCGCGAAGTCGGCGCCGCCTCGGCCCGCGATGCTCTCCAGTCCGTGGTCCAGACGCGCCCGTCAAAGCCCTGATCTTTAAGCAAAACATCTCGGTTTTTGAGGCAAAGCCGCGCCAAAGAGCAGCGGTACTTTAGGCCCATCGTAACCATCATGTCGGCATCTTGTCCCCGTCGTTGAGAGGGGGCGTTCCGATGCTGAACCGCGTTACTGTTTGCCTGGCTTCCAGCCTGTTGATGCTCTTCGCTCCAATCTCTGGAAATGCTGATCAGTTGAGCGTCCGTGAATCTCTCACCATTGGCTCCAGCCAACCGGAGCAGGGGACAGCGCGCATCTGGGGCAGCTTGGATCTCGCGAACGGTACGCCCGTGCCGGCGAACTTTGCCGAGGACGCGCCAAAGGGCGAACGTCCGTCGGGCGGGATTATCGGCATTGGCGAGAATTTCGGGGTCATCCTCGACTACAGCCAGGATCTGCCCCGTGTTCGCGGGCTGGCCTTCACACCCACCGAGTTCATGCGGGTTGAAGCCCGTGGTCAGATCGATGCCGACCTGTCCAATGTCGGCGCAAGGGTCTCAGTTCAC